>JAHFLI010000119.1 GCA_023255615.1 Candidatus Woesearchaeota archaeon | reverse complement strand
AGAGCAATAAAAGATACGAATGAATTACATTCTGCTTTGCAAAAACACTTTAATCAATATGCATATTAAGGTTAGTCCTTCCATTTAATTGAACAACCTTGAGAAGGCAAAAAATCTTTTGCAATTTTTCTTCCAGAGATGAGATCACCAATGACATCATCCATATCGTGTTGTGTTGGAAGGTGATCGGGACTCATCGCATTGTTTAATCGTCCGTGATACACTAATGTTCTTTTCTTATCAAATAAAAAGGGATCCGGAGTACAGACAGCGCCATATGCCCGAGCAACATCCTGAGTGTCGTCAAATATATACACAAAATTGAATCCTTGTTCCTTCGCTGTTTTTTTCATATTCTCAAAACTGTCGTCTGGATATTTGACAGGATCATTGGAGTTAATCCCAACCAACGTCAATCCTTTTTTGCCATACTTATCGACTAATCCTTTCATCACATCAAATTTTGCCCGCACATATGGACAATGATTGCACATGAACACAATAAGTAATGCGTTTGCATCGTTAAAACTCGCAAGAGAATATATTTTTCCATCAATCCCTTTTAAGTGAAAATTAGGAGCTGTATCTCCTTTCTTCAGGGTCTGTTGTGATTGTAACAGTGCCATGGTTTTTTCAAAAGATTTCTTTCTATAAAAATCTTATGCACAACGTTTATAAAAGAAGGAAGACTAATACGTCCTGGTGGTAATATGAAAATCTCAGAAAAAGTTCAATCGGCAATTAATAATCAACTCAGTAACGAATTGTATTCATCCTATCTCTATTTATCGATGTCAGCACATTTTGAGTCTGCAAATTTCAAAGGATTTGCGAAATGGATGCGTAACCAAGCTCAAGAAGAATTAATGCACGCCATGAAACTCTATGATTATCTCGTGAGAAGAAGTGGACGGGTACAATTAAAAGCCATTGAAGCTCCAAAAAATTCGTGGGCATCTCCTGTCCAGGTGTTTGAGGAAGCATATGAACATGAAATGAAAGTTTCTCAAATGATTAATGATCTCGTCCAGTTAGCATTAACCGAAAAAGACTACGCAACGGAAAATGCATTGCAATGGTTTGTGAATGAACAAGTCGAAGAGGAAGATACAGCAAATGATATTGTCAGCAAATTGCGATTGATTGGCGATGATAAGAGTAATCTTTTACTTCTTGATCGGGAATTAGGAATGCGATCATCTGCGGAATAGAGGGGGTAGAATCACTGGACATCCTTCTGTGAGATTAATAAAACACTCATTCCCTTTACTTATGACGTATGTGCAATGTGAAAATAACCGAACACGAAATAACGCCTTTCCTTTCGGAAATAGTTGGTTTACTTTGTGCTGAAGGTTCCCATATAACTTCATTCTCAAGTTATTGGGGGAATGATCGAGGAAAGAAAAGGTTTTTCAAAAATGACCGTTCAGAAAGAATTGAAGTATACAATAAAGATAGTAGAGTATTGAAAGGACTTCAATCTCTGCTATTACTTGAATGTAATTATAAGACGAACATAACCGCATATAATAAAATTCATATTTGTAAGAAAACAGTAATTCAAAAAATACTGCACGAAACTCCTCTAGGTCATACTCGCTGGAAAATTCCATCGTCGGTAATAAACGGTTCTCAAACAATTAAGGCTTCATTCATAAAAGGTTTGTTGATGGAGATGGCTCAATTCGAAGAAAGATAAGAATTGTTTCAACAAATAAAGAAGGTATTTATCAACTTTCATCATTGCTTAAAGAATTATCTTTACTGCATACTTTTCAGGGACCTTATGAGAGAAAAGGAAAGAAACCCCTCTATACAATTTACGTTAAACAGCGATCAAGAGAAACGTTTTTAAAGAAAATACAACCTATCAGAGTGTGACCAGGTGCGAGGGTTTCTGTCAAGAGCATTCTTGCAGTCCTCAGAGCAAAGCCTGGCCAAATGCGCAGGACTTAAGATGGACACTCATCTGTAAATGAGATATCCTGTCCCTTAGTGGGTTCGTGGGTTCGAATCCCATCCCTCGCATTCCTTTCTAAATCTAATGCGTTGTCTGACAAACTGTGAAAATATTTATGTTGGTTTGTCTATCTTTGACACTATGGTTGACGACGATATTTATCACAACAAGAAAAGATATGATAATTTTATTGTGAATATAGATAGATTATCAATTCCTTTAGATCAAAAACCTCATAAAGGTAAAGTCGGTAAATACGTATGCAAGAATCCTGTTAATCTGCAATACTTCTCACAATTGGCACATCTCTTTGATTCAAGAGATACGTCCTATATCCGGAGATTACGCCTTTTCGGGGACTTGAAGGCTGTTGTTCACCACACTAGTAAGGATCTGAAGGATCTCAAACGGGAGGATATTGATAAGATAATGGCCATATTATTTAATTCCTATCTGACTGAACACGGAAAAAGGGATTTGAAGCGGAACCTTAAGACACTTTGGAAGCTCCTCTTCCCTGAGCTTGATGAAAGAGGTAGAGTTGACGAGGGGATTATTCCTTATCCAGTTAGGCATTTAGACACTAAAATGGAAAGAAGCAAAGAGAAGTCTCGAAACGATAAGCTGTCATACGACGAAGTTCAAAAATTGATAGGATTCTTTGGGAATGATCCTTGCATGCAAGCATACATCTCAATCGCTTATGAGAGTTTAGGACGACCTCAAGAAATCTGTTTTACTAGGTATAAGAATCTGGAGCTTTTTGACAATTTTGGAAAGCTCTTCATTCTAGAGCATGGGAAAGAGGGTAATGGCTTGCTTCAAATAATGGAGATTTCATTCCCTTATGCGTCGAAATGGGCTAATTCGCACCCCACAAAAAGGGAAAATGATTATCTGTTTCTTACGGTGACTGGAAAACAGCTCAATCCAACGTGGATTAACAAGAAGCTTCAAAAAGCCTGTCAAAGACTTGGGATAAACAAAGATGTTACTGCTTATTCCCTGAAACGCGCAGGAGTAACTCATGCACGATTGAGGGGGGATTCAGATGTTGAGATACAGCATAGAGCACGATGGACTTCTACGAAGCAGATACATACATACGATCAATCGAATCAGGAAGAGTCGTTTAAAATTCAATTGATCAAGAAAGGCTTGATAAAAACTGATGATTCGCGGTACACCCACCTGGTCCCTACACAGAAGGCTTGTGTTATTTGTGGAGAGATAGTCGGGGTTTCTGATAAAACATGTCCGAGATGTTATAGGCCATTGGATAGAGATAAAGTTAGGGAATTGGAGAAGAAAGCATTAGATATTTTTGATATTCCTGAGATGAAAAAATTGATCAAAACGGTTCATAAATTAGAGGTTGAGATAAAATCACTTAGAGCAAAATAGAAATGCGAGAATCAGCGTTTCTCCATCTTCAAAAATTCAATAAAATTTATCAGAGGATTACTTCCGAGGATATAATCATTGGGCGACAAGTTGATTAATTCTATTGTTTGCATATAATTCAGAAAATTATTAAATTCTTTGTCATGCATTCTAAGGTTGACGACATCTAGTTTGAAATCCTTCACAAGAATAGAAAAGAGTAGCGGCATTTTTTCTCCGAAATGTTTCAAAAAAGCATAAATATCATCGAATTCTTTATTGGTGAGAAAAATCTGGTTCTTAGAATCATATACCAGAGAGGTGATGTTATCAATGTATAATTTGATCAGCATGACAAGATATCTGTTTGGTTCATAGGTTGCGGGTTTTGATAGAGTTGAATTCTTTATTTCTCTCATATGTTTCTCAAATATTTTAGGAATCTTTGAGGTTTCAAAAGAAATAAATAAATTCTCGGCTTTGACACTTAGAAACATTACAACATAATATGAAAACCAAACAAAATCTAATGTATAAATCTTTTTTTTCCCTTTTGTTTTTACGACTTTAATAATATTGAATTTCTCCAATATTTTCAACTGGTCTGTAAGAGTTGCTGGTTCTTTTTTAACAATCTTGGCTATTCTTCTCCCGTACGAATCTTCAGTTAATGAAAGATAATTTATCGCTAAAATAGTTTCCAGATAGGTTCTTCGATCAAGAACATCATTAAGCTCTTCGATCGCTTTCCTTGGATCAGTTATACGTGGAAGCTTATCCATTTTTATTTTTTGTATCTTGTTTATTAGGTTAATTCATTATAAATCTTTCCTATATACGGAATTTTGCTATGAAATCCATA
>JAHFLI010000002.1:3720-32454 GCA_023255615.1 Candidatus Woesearchaeota archaeon | reverse complement strand
TTCGCTTTTTTGAGTGCTTCTAGATCAATCATTTTTTTGGATAAAATAATTCGTTCTAACTTTATTAAGGTTTGGTGATGTGGGGGTGGAAAAAAGGGAATTAGGAGAGAAAAACGTGTAAAAGGGGCTAATATGAGTCCTGTCTCCTCTTTTGAGGTTATTTAATGAACCTCTAACTACATACGTCCTTAAGAAATCTTCATTTCCGCCAAAAACAATCACTCTGCATGTGAGATCAGAATAAAACGTAAATGAAGGTATTTATTTAAATCTTAGCATTTGGTTAAAACACTACTATTTAGTGGTGTCAAATAGAAAGATTTAAGAAGAAAAATTCCAGGAGAAATACGTTCCGCACTGCAAAAACGAGTTGATGTAATCGCAACTTCTCTTGGAGAGCAGTATCTTTTTCGGGCTCAAGAACTGTACCGAAAGTAATACTTCGTCGATTTTATAAATTCTGTATTTTTCCTATTACTGATAGGGGTCATGGTGTAACTTGGCCAACATTGGGTCTTCGGGGGACTCAGCTCGGGGTTCAAATCCCCGTGACCCCATTTATACAAACATTTCTCTAATGACTTTTTCTGCGGTTGCTCGTTTTCTCGGAAAACACGCAATATTTAATTTGAAATGAAAACAATGGCCTCCGTCAGTGAGTTCATAGCGATGATCGTTCAGCAATGCATCTTTATCCAAGCGGAGAAAAAAATCAAATTCTTCATCCAGTCGAGAATGAAGTTGTCGTACGAGTAATTGTTTTTGATCAGCAGGTAGTTTTTCTTTGAACAAATGAAGAATATCATTACAATGACGATCTTTACTCAGAAGAACTTTGTAAATGACAACAGGACTATCATCAGATCCTATCGCTTTGGTTTCTTCAATGCATACTTTTTCTTTTTCCAGATCGCCGGGTAAAAATTCTTTCAATGTATTAACAATCTGTTCTTTGTTTTCTTGCGCTTTTGCAAACACCGTTATCTGGATGGTATTGACAACCTTCATTTCGCGTATTGAGTATGTTTTATTTTATAAGGATTATTAAAAAAATAACGTGACGAGGAAAAACAACACGATCATATTGCCAAAATCTGCAATCGCCGTCGTAATAGGAATAAGTACGTTATTGGGATCTTCATTTCTTCGATGAAAATAGAGTCCAGCATTAATGGAGATGAGAAATAAGACATTGATCATAATAAAAACATCAATGACTGCAATGAGAATAATTTTGATAATGGTGAGAGTCGTCACTGCATACCCTGAGTACGTTGAGACAAACAACGCCATTCCTGCGCTAAATAAGACAAGTAAAAAAGAAATCAAGATGATTTGTTTGTACAGGTGCTTCACTTCTGGGTTTTTTGTTGGATTTTTATTAATGCGTCCTTCATGGAGCATAGCAGAAAATCGGGAAGAAACAATAGTACCATAATCCCCGACCATATCATTGAGAGTTGGTAAAAGAATAATCAACGGGAAGAGAGAAATAAACGTCAATTTGATATGTTCCAGAGCAAATCCGCCAAAAGAACTGATTAACGATGCAAAGAGCAGAATTTTCAGACTCTCTTTGAAAATTGTTTTAATCGTATGAGATTCAGAACCATATTCTTTGATATACAATAACGTTTGTCTTGACAAATGATGTTTTGTATGAAGTGTGTGAAGAAGTGAATGATTTTCGTTTCGTTTCAATGTTTTTATTCTCTCGATTAGTTTTTTCATATGACCCACAACGCTATCAGAATGGCTGCAACACTAGTGATATCTCCGGAAGAGGTGATAAACGGTCCCATGATATTATTAGGATCATGGCCTTTTTTGTACAAATAAAAAGTTAAAAAAAGAGTGAGAGGGATTTCAACGAGATTTGCGATAATTCCTGCAATAAGGGGTATCCAAATAATTCGTGGAGTGGACACATGATTAACAAAAAAATTGAAGAAATAGGCAAGAAGACCAAGAAAGTAAGAAACGATCATGACTAATAAAAAAGAGGCAATGACGTTTGCTTTGACAATTATTGAATTCATCGAGTCTGATTTTATTGCTCCGACAAAAAATCCAGAACTCAAGCGAGAAGAAAGAGTGCCGCTAATATTTCCCCGGAGTTCTAAGAATCCTGGAAGAAGAACAAACATTCCCGGAATGAGGAGTATTTTATCAGTGTAAATGGCAATACCGAGGCCGGCAATGAGACCACCTAAATTGGAAATGACCTGACCTGAGAAGATTTCTTTGAAGTTTTTATCAAGCAAGTTCATGGATTCTTCATTCTTGTATGGTTATTTATAGCTTTCCTGGAATGTAAAGCTATAAAAATTGTTCGAGTACGAGAGATCTATGAAGCATACCCTTACCGTCAGTATTTTTCTGATTTTAATTTTCGTTGTTTCTCAACTTATTGGTCTTGCTTTGATTGATATGGATGCTCAGATTTCTGTTTCTCCAACTGGAGAACATGTTGTAACTCATGGCGATACTGCGTTAGGGGAACGACCAGCAATTCAAGGAGGGACAACGACGGTGTATATCTTTAGCGCTATCATGATTGGAACAGTGTTGTTGCTTTTGATTATTCGTTTTAAAAAAATGGGGTTATGGAAATTTTGGTATTTTACGGCAGTTTGGGCAACATTAACGGTAACCTTTGGAGTGTTTCTTCATCCCCTTATTGCAGGATGTTTAGGATTATTGTTCGCGCTGTTGAAAATTTTCAAGCCACAAGTTATTATTCACAATCTAACCGAGATTGCGATGTACAGTGGGATTGCGTTGTTATTTGTTCCGTTGTTGAACGTATTTTGGATGATCATTGTGTTGCTTCTTATCTCCGTGTATGATGCATATGCAGTGTGGAAGAGTAAGCATATGATTACGATGGCAAAGTTTACGATGGAATCCAAACTCTTTGCGGGATTAGCAATTCCCTATACACAGAAAAAAATAATTTCTGTTGCACAACCATCGAAAACAGGAAAAGGACGAACAGCGATTCTTGGCGGTGGTGATGTTGCCTTTCCTTTAATGTTTTCTGGAGTTGTCATGGAATCTCTGCTGAGAAACGGATTGACAAAAGCGTCTGCCTATGGATTTTCCCTTATCGTTGTTCTCGGTGCAACGGCAGCGGTTACGTATCTTCTCTTACGAGGAGAAAAAGGAAAATTTTATCCCGCGATGCCATTTATTACCACAGGATGTTTGATTGGGTATGGGATTATTGCTTTGCTCCAAATAATTCATTGAGTGTTTTATTTTCTTCAAGTGCTTTTTCGATGTCTATCTCTTTAAGAATTTCTTTCACTTCAATTTCTCGTGGTGGGGTATATGGATTTAATGTGGTTTGGCCTTGTGATACAGAGTATGAAAGGGGATTAACGATCATACCGTCTTTCGCCGCAATGGTGTCAACTCCAGTTTCTTTGTAGATCTCTCTCGAAATGGAAAGAGGGTCTGCCTCAAGCATTGAAATGCCAAAATGAGTGAGAATGCATAATCGAGGACGCACTTCGTTAACTATTTTTATAGCATCTGCAACCGATAAATTCTTTCCGTCTCCTTTTTGGGAGACCACATTAAGGATGACTATTTTTGAGTTTTTGTACGATTCGATTATTTTTTTTGAAAACTTGGTATCTCCACTGTAGACCAGAGTAAATTCCGGTGTGAAGAATTTAAATCCAACCGCAGAAGGATCAGTATGATCGCAAGGAAGCATTTGGATTTCGATTTCGTTTATCGCAACACGTTGGAGTGGTCGTACAACAATAAATCGTTCCAAACAATTTTTATAAAATTGATTGACCACGGGAGGATAAGAAAGATATCCATTCACGACAGATTCTGAACCAAGAAGAACTCCTTTTTTATCGAAACCACGATAGGTCATCCCATCAATAACAGCATTGACATCATTCCCATGATTCATATGTGCATGTGAAACAAGAATGGCAGTTGTTGCACGAAGGCTTATGCCATATTCTTTTGCTTTGGTTAATGCACCCGGTCCTGGATCAATATGGAATTGATTTTCTCCGAGGTGAAGAATAATACCACCTGACGAACGGAGCTGTCTTCCCACAACATAGGTGTCTCCTCCAGTTCCCAAAAAAGTAATTGATGGTGAAATGCAAACCCCCTTTTACACGGTGAATTTTGAAGTTAATAAATTTTTTGATGATATCGTCGATTTAAGACAATGTTTAAAAACAATACTCTACTATTCTGCTCCGCAGGCTAGATCGGGAGGTCAGCACTCTCCTGTTACTTCAGACGTGCTTTAGGGAGGATCGAAGCTCAGGGAAAGGACATGATAGCATGTATCAGTCTTGGTCTGGACGACGACGCTTTGTCCTGATGGATCGATGATTCTGGGAAACGTGTCAGGTCAGGAATGAAGCAGCACTCACCATTTTCGTCGGTGTCTTTAGGGTTGCAGAGCCGAGGAAAGATCAAGAAAAAACTGGTGCAAGTTATCATGTTCGATTTTTGGGCATGCCTGCTTTTTTTCTTTGAATGATAAACACAATATATTTATATTGAGAATTGTCTCTTTTTATGATGATTGTCATTATCTCACCGGCAAAAACACTTGAATTTGAGAAAACCATTCCTTATGATAAGTATACGGTGCCTCAATGGTTATCTGATACTCAAAAACTTGTGGACATTCTCAAGAAAAAAACTCCTGAAGAACTCGCGACATTAATGGGAATCAGCAAAGATCTTGCAGCATTAAATCATCGACGATATCAAGAGTGGAAAACGCCATTTACTCCAAAAAATGCGCGCCAAGCGATTTTTACTTTTAATGGTCCTGTCTATCATGGATTTGATTTTTTTGCATATAAGCAACCAGAGTTTGAGAGATTACAAAATAGTGTTCGTATTATTAGTGGACTTCATGGGTTATTGCGCCCATTTGATTTGATTCAAGCATATCGGCTAGACATGGATACTCCTTTTGCCAATCCTGCAGGAAATGATTTGTATTCATTCTGGAAGCAAAAAATTACCGATTCGTTAAACAAAGAATGCAAAGATGTGCTTGTGAATTGCGCATCGAAAGAATATGAGGAAGCAGTTGATTTTGACCAGTTAAAATGCAAAGTCATTCATATGGTATTCAAGAATTTAAAGAATGGAAAATATCAAGTGATCGGCATTTTAGCGAAGAAAGCGCGAGGCATGTTTGCTGATTTCATCGTGCGCAATAATATTCAAAAAATAGAGGATCTTAAGAAATTTGATCGAGGAAAGTATGTATTTGATCCCAAATCTTCTGATGACTCTCATTTTATTTTTTTGAAGAAAGAATAATTGGAGCAACATTTTTAAAGGCTGGTCGCTCCTTCCTTCTATGAAATCAATTTGGAATGGATCAATCTCTTTCGGATTGGTGAATATTCCCGTCAAACTGTATTCTGCAATCGAAAGCAAAGCGTTTAGTTTTAGAATGCTTGATAAAAAAAGTAACAGTCCCATTAAATACAAACGAATATCTGAAAAAACAGGAAAGGAAGTTCCATGGCCAGATATTGTTAAAGGCATCGAAATTTCAAAGGGGAAATTCTTTGTTCCCACAAAAGAACAGTTGGAAGCAATCAAACCTGAGAAATCTGACACGATCGATATTGTTGAATTTGTTGACCAAGATCAAATTGATCCCGTCTATTTCAATTCCCATTATTACATTGGACCTGCAAAGGAAAAAGAAAAAACGTATTTTTTATTCAGAGAGATATTGCAGACGACAGCACGAACGGCATTAGGACGATTTGTGATGCGAGAAAAAGAATATGTATGTACGATAAAAGCATATAAAGAAGGTTTGTTGTTAACAACGTTGAATTATAGTTATGAGGTTCGAGATATCAAAAGTGTTGACGCGTTACAATCCGCACCAAAGATTGGAGAACCCGAGCTTAAACTTGCACACGAGTTAATCAATAAACTCTACAATACTCAATTTAATATCGAACAATTCAAAGATACCTTCGCCGAAGAAATGGAAAAGATTATGAAAAAAGCAGCAAAAGGTGAAGTCATTGAAGCATCAAAAGCAACAAAGAAAGTGCGTAAAGAAGATAATCTCATTGCGGCATTGAAAGCAAGCTTGGATTAATCTCAATCTTTTTATGGTGGAAGAGACCTCATAACGTATGCATGCGCTCAAAGATTATCGTAAGAAGAGAAATTTCTCAAAAACATCTGAGCCAAAAGGAAGTATTTCACTACAGTCAAAAAAAACAATGTTTGTCATTCAAAAACATGATGCACGCAAACTGCATTTTGATTTTCGGATTGAAGTTGATGGGGTTCTGAAGTCGTGGGCAGTTCCTAAAGAACCGAGCATGAGTACAAAGGACAAGCGATTGGCTGTTCATGTCGAAGATCATCCATTTTCTTACGGAAGTTTTGAAGGAGTAATTCCCGAAGGAGAATACGGTGCAGGGGATGTCGAAATTTGGGATAAAGGATTCTATGTGAATCTGACGATTAAAGACGGCAAAGTGGAGCCTCTCTCAAAATGGATTGAGAAAGGACATTTTATCATTTGGATTAAAGGAGATAGATTGCGGGGAGGATTTGCATTTAATCGTATGCATGATGGAAAAAATTGGATTATGATCAAGATGAATGATGAGGAAGCGATTGAAAACAAACGGGATGAGCACATGGCTTCTTCGTTCACGAAAGTACATGGAAAAGATATTGAAATAACGAATGCAAAAAAAGAGGTGTTTGCAAACATTAGCAAAGAAGACTTTGTTAACTATTACAAAAAAGTTGCTCCGTTAATGGTTGCTCATGTAAAAGATCGACCAATTTCAATGTTTCGTATCCCTCATGGTATGCGAGAAGAAGGATTTTTTCAAAAACATGTTCCCGAGTATTTTCCTTCGTGGATAAAAAAAGTTAATGTTGAACGAAAAGGAAAAAATATTACTTATGTTATGGCGAATGGTGAAGAGAGTATTGTGTATTTGGCAACTCAAATGGTTATTCCTCATATTTGGCCAGCACGAGTTGATAAATTAGATTTTCCCGATAAAATGATTTTTGATCTTGACCCTTCTACTCATGATGTTGCGCAGACGCAAGAAGTCGCATTGAATGTTAAAACATTCCTTGATGAACTTTCGATGCCAAGTTATATTATGACATCAGGGAATAAAGGGTATCACATTGTTGTCCCTCTTGATCGATCGACATCGCAAGAAGAGGTCAAGACATTTGCGTCAAAAATTGCCCATGTGTTAGCGAGCCATTATGCGGATACGATGACGGATGAAATGCGTATCGAGAATAGAAAAGGAAGAGTCATGCTTGACGTATTTAGAAATTCTCCAACTCATACTGCAGTTGCGCCCTATTCCGTTCGTGCATCACTGCGAGGAGGAATTGCGATGCCTATTGAATGGAATGATGTCAAGAAAATATCACCTCATTTTTTCACATTAGATAATATCCATTTACATCTTAAAGAAGATGTGTGGAAAGGGATGTACAAACAGGGAGTATCTATTGCCAAAATACAAAAACAACTGAAAAAATGAAACCGATGCTCGCTACTATTGGATCTGAAGATCTTTTAGATCGAAAAGATTATTATTTTGAAGTTAAGCTCGACGGCATTCGTGCGTTATGTTTTAAGAAGAAAAAATTAAAATTTACATCAAGAAATGGAATAACTATTACTGATAAATATCCTGAGTTTAATTTCTTTGATAATCTCGATGCTGAAGAATGTATTCTTGATGGAGAGATTGTTGTATATGATGAGAATGGAAATCCGTCATTTGGGTTATGGATGGAGCGAGAAAAAGGAAATGTTGATGCTGTTGCCACCTATGTCGCGTTTGATATTCTCTATCTTGATGGAAAGTCCTTGCTACATGAGCCATTATATGTGAGGAAGAAAATCTTGGACAACGTTGTCAAAGAAGGAGATCATCTTCAAACTTCATTTTACACCAAAAAAGGAAGAGAATTGTGGGATATGGTCAAGAAAAAATCTCTCGAAGGAGTGATTGCAAAGAAAAATGATAGTTCCTATGAATTTGATGCACGCTCCGATTCATGGCGTAAAATTAAGATTACGAATGATATTGATTGTGTAATTATTGGGTATACGGCTGAGAAGCGTCAGCTTTCAAGTTTAGCATTGGGGTTGTACAACAACGATACATTGGAGTTTGTGGGTAAAGTGGGAACGGGATTCGACGAACGAACACTCGCAGATTTACGTCGACAACTTGATGGTATTACTCTTGACCAATCATCTATTGAATTGGAAAAAGGAATTATTCCTGTTGAACCAATTTTGGTGGCACAGATTAAATATTTAGAAATGACTCGCCATAACAAATTACGCGCTCCCGTCTTTGTCCGATTGCGAGAAGATAAAGATCCGCAAGACTGTGTTTTTTTGAAAAAAGAATAATTATTTTCTTGCGTAACTTAACCACGATTCATATTTTTTGTTTTTTCCTTTAACGACGTCCAAGAATGCGGACTTTAATTGCTTAGTGATTGGGCCCACTTCTCCGTTTCCAATAGTTACATCGTCAATTTGCTTAATACCTGTTACTTCTGCCGCTGTTCCTGTAAAGAAACATTCATCAGCAGACTTAGCTTCTTTCACTGAAATTACTTTTTCTTCTATTTCATAACCGAGATCTTTTGCAATTTTCATAATTGAATCTCTAGTAATTCCCGGTAGTATATTTCCCAAGGGCGGTGTAAATAACTTTTTCTTTTTGACAACAAACAAGTTTTCTCCAGGACCTTCTGCAATATTTCCCGTAAAATCTAACAGCAAACATTCTTCAAATCCTGCTGCCTTTGCTTCTAAGCTTGCGAGAATGGAATTAACATAATGTCCCGTTACTTTCGCATCTGACACTAATGATTTTGGATGGATACGCATATATTTTGATATTTTAACTTTGACTGCTTCTTCTCCAAGGTAGGATCCCCATGGCCAGACGGCAATGACGGTATCTACTGGTGCTCCGACAGGATTTAAGCCCATTTTTCCGTAGCCGAAGAAAATAATGGGACGAATATATCCTGCGTTTATTTTGTTTTTTGCAATTGTTTCAAGTGTTGCTTTTTCTAATTGCTCTTGAGAATAGGGAACATTCATCTCAAAGACTTTTGCTGATTTCAGTAACCGCGCGATATGTTCCTTTAATCGGAATACTGCTGGTCCTTTGTCCGTATTGTAGAATCGAACTCCTTCAAAAACACCGGACCCATAATGCAATGCATGGACTAACACATGGATTTTTGCGTCATCCCATTTGACTAATTTTCCATTCATCCAGATGAAATCTGTTTTATCCATGGTTGTCGAGAGAATAGAATCATTTATAAAGTTTATGAAGAAGAGAAATGGAGGTGGTATTATGAAGATGATGAAAGAATTCAAAGAATTTCTCGATGAATACAAAGTAACGGGACTTGCTATTGCGTTTATTATTGGTGCAGCTGCAACAACATTGGTCAAGTCTCTTGTCGATAATGTGATTATGCCGATTGTCACTCCTTTTATTCCTGGTGGCGCATGGCAAACTGCAACATTTTCTCTTGGCCCTATTGTTATCGGATGGGGTGCGTTTTTATCTGCAGTCATCAATTTCGTGATTTTAGCATTGGTCGTGTTTATGATTGCTAAATGGATTTTAAAAGAAGAAAAAGTGGCCAAGAAGTAATGAAACATATTGGCATCGTTGGGATCACTGCGGAAGGAGCTGCGTTGTGTTATCGCACGATCTGTTCGGAAAGTACTCCTCTCTTAGGTCTTAACAATCATCCAGAAATTTCTCTTCATCAATTTCCTTTTTTGGAGTATCATACACACTTACAGAATAAAGATTTTGAAAAAGTTGGAAGACTTATTTTAAAATCAATCGAAAAACTAAAAAAATCAGGTGCTGATTTTGCGATCATTCCTTCTAATACGCCACATTATGCATGGAGGTATTTCAAAAAAGATTCTCAGCTTCCTCTTCTGAGCATTGTTGAAATTACTGCAGATGAATGTGTCAAACAGAAATTTGAGAGAGTTGGAGTATTGGGCACGAAATCGACGATGAGCGGGGGATTATATCAAGAACCATTGAAAAAAAGAAAGATTGACTATGTGGTTCCCTCTTCTGCGGATCAAGAAAAAATAAATAATGCGATATTTAATGAGATTATTCCAGATAAGTATTCTGATACAACATCAAACGTGTTTATTGAGATTGTTAAAAAATTGAAGCGTCAAGGATGTGATGGCGTTATTCTTGGGTGTACAGAAATTCCTCTTGTTATCAATGAAAAGAATTCTCCGTTGCCGATTATTGATACAACGAGAGTGTTGGCTGTGAAAGCGTTGGAGTATGCCCTTACATGATAAAATAAAGAAGGATAGGAATTGTCACTAAAGAAATAATGGTTGAAATAAAAACTGCCGACGCAGCTTTTTCTGGGTCGGAGTGATACTTTTGTGCCAAAATCATTGACATCAATGCAGAAGGCATGGCGGATTGCATAAGAATAACTGAGCGAGTAATCCCTTGAATATTAAACAAGAAAACAAAAATCGATGCCAGAAGAAGACCTCCTCCGATTCTCACCGCTGAAGAGAGTAATCCAAATTTAATAGAGGTTACCTTTACTTCGGTTAATTTGTAGCCCAGAATAATCAATGCCAATGGAATAGTTATTTTTCCAATCAAATCCAGCGGAGTAAAAATAAAATCAGGAATAGGAATAGCAAAATAAACCAGCAGCACCGAAATGATAATTGCATAAATCTGCGGCATTCTAAAAACTTCTTTGAGAGAGTCTTTTTTACTTACTGCGTATATACCGACGGTATAAATCAAAAAGGCAGTGCTCATATCGTACACGAGAGCTTGTGCCAATCCTACACTACCAAATGCAAACAGGGCAACAGGCAATCCAAGATTACCCGTATTTCCAAATGCCATTGATAATTTAAGTCCATCAGATCTACAGTTGAAGAGTTTGAAGAAAAGAACGACGAGGATCCACAGTCCGAGCATCACAAAAATACCGGAGGTAAACATTACTGCAATGTTTGAGAGTTTAGTCGAATTTTCAACAAGCGAAGTGATCATTAATGCTGGAACGGTGACGTAGAGAAGAAAATCAACAAACGGATTAATATCTATTTTTTTTATTTTTCCGATAAAAAAACCTACGCCAATAATAAGGACTAATGGCACGATGACGGTTAAGATCATGACAAGAGCTCCATTTGTTTTTTTATAAAACTAACGAAAGAATTAAAATACCCCTTCATTCATGTTCGAGAATGGGTTTTGTCAATGGTGTGAAATGGGTTTTGGTGTTTTTTGGATGTTTTAGTATAGTACTTGCAAGTCTTGGATTGATGATTGCATTTACGCTCTCATCAATAGAGGAGACAATCCAGGGTCCTCCTCCTATTCAGGAACGGATGATTAATCGACTAGTGAATGAACATTATGAGGAGGTTTCCTCGGAGATTCGTGACGAATTTACGACAAAACCGACAAAAGAGGAACTCAAAAATCATCTTTTACTACAGTTTACCGGGAAATCAGACTTTGTTCCACGAAAACTTATTATCAGCATGACTGGTGTAAGTATTATTTTGTTTATTGTTGGAGTTCTTTTCATTTTTATTGGAAAAGGATTACGTTCAGGCTTACGGCCGTTAGGCATTGGTTTAAGCATTGGAAGTATTATCGGTGCAATTCTTTTCTGGATTTTAAGGAAAGTATTACCGCTCATGTTCGACCAGTATTTAAGAGGAGGAAAGACTCCTGAAATGTTTAATGGTATTCTTCGAGATCTTTTTCAAGAAGTAATCGTTTCTCCATTAAATCAGGGAATAGTACTGAGTGTAGTTGTTTTAATCGTTGCCATTATAATTATGATAGTTGGGGGAAAAGAACGAGCTATGCGTCAGTAACTGCCCCTTTATCGGCAGAATTGACGAGTTTTGCATATTTATAGAGCACGCCCTTTTTATATTTTATTTCTGGCGCTTTCCATGATTTTAATCGTTTATCAATTTCTGATTGTGTAATATTAAGCTGAATAATTTGCTTCTCCGCATCAATTGTTATTGAATCTCCTTCTTTGACGATAGCAATGGGACCGCCTACTTGCGCTTCTGGACAGACATGACCAACAACCATTCCATGCGTGCCTCCTGAAAATCTGCCATCAGTAATTAAGGCAACATCGTCTCCTAAACCGCGACCCATAATGGCAGAAGTAGGTGCTAACATTTCTCTCATACCTGGACCGCCTTTTGGACCTTCATAGCGAATGACCATAACGTCCCCTTTCTTTATTTTTGCTTTGAGAATAGCATCCAATGCTTCTTCTTCTGATTCAAACACTTTTGCCGGTCCAGTAAATGATGTCACTTTTACGCCCGAGATTTTTGCAATTCCGCCGTTGGGAGCAAGATTACCTTTGAGGATAACCATAGGTCCAGTTGCTCTCAATGGATTTTTTAAATCACGAATGATTTCTTGGTGCGCTTGCAATGGTTTTACCGATTTCAAATTTTCTGCAAGGGTTTTTCCTGTTACAGTTAAACAATCGCCATGAAGCATTCCTGCATCCAATAACATTTTCATGACACCAGAAACTCCTCCTATATTATACAAATCATACATAACATATTTTCCAGAAGGTTTCAGATCTGCTAGATGAGGAACTTTTTTTGAGATTCGATCAAAATCATCTAACGTCACATTAACTCCAATGGCATGCCCCATTGCAATAAGGTGTAATGCAGCATTTGTTGAACCGCCCAACGCCATAACAACGGTAATCGCATTTTCAAATGCGTTTTTTGTCATAATCTCTTTTGGAGTAATTCCTTTTTGTAATAAATTCAAGCACGCTTGTGCTGCGTGATAACATTCTTCTTTTTTCTTGGGATCTTCTGCGGGAATTGCCGCACCATCGGGTAAACTCATTCCTAACGCTTCGATTGCGGATGACATCGTATTTGCCGTGTACATTCCCCCACAGCTTCCTGCGCCCGGACATCCGTGACATTCAATGCCGTGAAATTCTTCTTTTGAAATTTTCCCAGCCGCAAATTGTCCAACCGCTTCGAAGATGCTGACAATATCAATATCTTTTCCTTTGTAATTTCCTGGTTTGATGGTTCCGCCATAGACAAACACAGAAGGAATATTTAATCTGCACATCGCAATTACGCAACCGGGCATATTTTTATCACAGCCACCAATGGCAACTAATCCATCAAATCGTTCTGCCGCAGATACCGTTTCAATAGAATCGGCGATCACTTCCCGTGAGCTTAACGAAAATTTCATTCCTTCAGTGCCCATCGAAATACCATCAGAGACGGTAATCGTTCCAAATGTTAATCCCGCGCCGCCGTTTTCTTTAATTCCTCGTCTGACTTCAACGGCAAGTTTGTCAATGTGCATATTGCAGGGAGTAAGATCAGACCATGTTGATGCCACACCAATGATTGGTTTTTTGAAATCCTCGTCTTGAAATCCTACAGCCCTCAACATTCCTCTGTTCGGTGCACGAGCGTCTCCATCAGTTATCACTGCGGATTTTTGTTTTAGATTTGGCATGAATGCTGGGTGGATTAACTGCTTTTTTAAAGATTGTGAAAATAAAGTTGAAAAGAATTATGGGTTTTTTGAATTTTTCTAATCAAACAATCCCGTAACAGTCAAGAATGCAGTTCGTGTTATGGTTGCAACGTTGCACACACGCATTGGATTGATCAATGATGATACTTTTTTGATTGAAATTATTTTGAGTTGTAAAATTTGGTGAGCAAGAATTTGGTGGATCCGTATTATTTACTGAAGGATTGCTTGATGATGATTGCCAGCTATACTTACCATTTGATGATGGAGACTCGGGTGAAGGACCTTCTGGTTCTGTAGTCGTGTCCCAACATGACGTTCCTGAGCAAGAACGGAGTTCGGTTAATCTGTTACGGAGATTGTTTATTACCATTTGGTACTTTGGATCATTGTATTTATTTTCAAGCTCCCATGGATCAGTACGAAGATCATAGAGCTCGGTTTCTATGCTTCCACCTACTAATTCATGTTCAAGATACGCATAACTTTGTGTTCGTATACCTCGATACATACCATAAAGATAGGTATCACCAGGTGTCTTGTCTCCTCCCTGAATAAGGAATCCTGTTCTCCAATTTGTTTTCGTGGAAGTAAGGAGTGGTACTAACGAATGGCCATCAAGGGTTCTTTCTGGCGTAGCCGAAGCCAGGCTAAGGATAGTTGAAGTTATATCAACATTCGAAACCAACTGTGATCGTTTTTCTCCTTGGGCAATTCCCTGTCCATAAATGATTAAAGGCACTTTGATTGCTTCGTCATAGCCAAACATTTTTCCTTCAAGTATGCGGTGTTCTCCTAAGAAGTATCCA
The DNA here is from genome assembly GCA_023255615.1 of Candidatus Woesearchaeota archaeon. Lineage (GTDB taxonomy): Archaea > Nanobdellota > Nanobdellia > Woesearchaeales > JACQSR01 > JACQSR01. The sequence goes on along the minus strand of JAHFLI010000002.1, from coordinate 17,981 downwards.
TTATCAGATGTAAAGATAATGATGGTGTTGTTCAGTTGACTCGTTTCTTGTAACGTATTGACTATTTGTTCTACCATATCGTCGACAGCAAGGAGTGATTCAATACGTTGATGGTACAGTTGATTATCTAAGGCCATGTCATTAGTGTTCAGAAGAGTGATGTTGTTGCGTATAAACGATGGTTTATCTGACACATCTTTCTCGTTAAATGATGGTTTACAAGGGAATACAATTTGTGAGAATTTTCCAATATGTCGTTGTGCAGGTGTTGGTCCCCGAATTATTATTTGAGAAGGATCTGGAGTACTAAGCTCATGTGGTGCAATCGGGGTGAGATAAAGAAAAAAAGGTTTTCCGGTTCCTGCTTGATTCTTGATAAAGGATGATGCTTTGTTTGATAATACATCGGTAAGATAATCTGAAGGCGTATCTCCGAAGTTGATGATCGTTCCATCCTCATTGACTGAGTAATTGTAGTAGGCATAGGGCTCAATCCAAATGAATTTTTTATCCCATCCCGGGGCTGGTGCAGTTCCAGCATATCCATTAAGAAACTTTCCAACAATGGCAGTTTCATATCCTGCTTTCTGCATCCACACCGGTAGTGTATTGTTCAATGTTGGAGCTAATGCATAATATCCGCCACCATAAGTTATGCCATTAAAGCTTTTGTCTGCATTAAAAAAAACCCCGTTATTGTGGCTGTATTGTCCTGTTAGCAATGTTGATCGTGATGGACAACAAAGTGGGTTTGAAACAAAATTATTATCAAAAACAACCCCGTTGTTTGCAAGAAGCGCAACAGTTTTATTCATGTAGATCGTCGTGTCAGCGCTCTGATCATCAGTCATTATGACGATAATATTCGGCTTTTTTGGAATTGGTGGAAGAACTGGTCCTCCTCCACCAGCCATTCCGGGAGGATTGCTGAATCCTGGGTTGCCAGGGGGTTGTTGATTTCCCGGCGGTACCGGAGTTCCTGACGATGGTACACCGATGGGGATGACGTTATTACCTGATGTTTGAACCTGAGCGTTATTTGCTTTCCCTGCTATTTCCTTTTCATTTTGAGTTGGCTGTTGATTACATGATGCAAATTCACAATTTGGTCCTGTGCGTCCTACCACCGTACCATCAGGACAAATCTTTGCTTCTTGTGTGCATGCTTTTTTTTCTGGATTAACACATGAAACGAGGACAACAATAAGAACAACAAATAGAACGAAGAGTTTTTTCATAATTGATTTTCTTTGCGTCAACGGGTTTATTAAAATTTGCTTTTTACAGAGCGGGATCAATTGAGAAATCACCATACTCTACTTTAAGAAGGTACGTGGAAAGCTTAGAGAAGTGCTCTAAGCTCTAAGAATGGGTTTTATTTTGTTGTTGTTAATGTTGGTGGCGATTCTAGTGGAACCGGTTCAAGTGTTTCTTATACTTTCCCGTGTACGAACGGGTATGATAAGTTAGTCATCACCGGTGGTGGAGCATGGCCAAGTTCAGGAACGCTCTCATGGGCATCTCAAAGTGGATGTTCCATTACTCTTCCGCCAAAAGACGGGAGCAGTTATTCGGCCGAAATAATTGATTAAGAAAATCCTTTTATGTATGGCAATGCATTTCTTATTTTCTCAGTTTCATTTTTATGATCAAGCATTTCTCCCATGGTATCCCAGGTTCCTTCAACTAAACTTTTTTTATGGCCATCTTGTTGGTGAATGTCGAATGAGAAATCACCATATTCTACTTTGTTGCCGATCAAATCTATTTTTATTTCAGAAACAGGATCATCCTGGATGAATTTCATAATGTTTGTAATGTCATCATGCGGTGCAACAACCACAGGAATTCCATTTGCGATACAATTTCCTGCGAAGATTTCGGCAAAACTTTCTCCGATAACGGCTTTGATTCCCCAGCCGATTAATGCAACAGGAGCATGTTCTCTGCTTGATCCGCATCCGAAGTTTTTATTCACGACTAAAATAGATGCGCCCTGATATTTCTTATTGTTGAATGGATGAGTCGTTTGTTTTCCGTTTTGATCGAAGCGAACGTCTTGAAACACATAGTTACCCAATGTTGAAAAGTCTAACACTTTCAGGTATCGTGCAGGAATAATTCGATCTGTGTCGATATCGTCTCCTTCAACATAAATTCCTTTTCCTTTCACTTCAGTTATTTTTTTCATTTATGAAGAAGACCAATATTATTTTATAAAGGTTGCGAGATATTCACAGAAAAATATTTGGGTGAGATATCAATTTGTAATCATTAGACATAATCTCGTATATCAACAAATTTTCCTTCATAGTAGATACCATCTTTCCGAGAGAAAGGCTTTTAAGGAACATTTACTTAACTAGGTTTATGAAATTGAACAATTTAAAGAAGATTACATCCGTGGAGACCGTTATGGCATTCGGATCATCTCTCACAAAGAAGAATCCAAGAGACGTGGATATATGCATATTTACTACGAAGAGGATAGGATTGAAGGAGAAGCTTAACATCCTTTCGTTGTTTCCATTACATTATGATGTAAATTTTTTTGATGATCTGCCTCTCAACTTAAAGAAAAGAGTTCTGTCAGAAGGTAAGATACTTTTCACAAAGAATTATTATAGGGTTCTCGAATTAATGAAAATTGTCGACTATGAATATCCCCGGTTCAGAAGTTTTGTCGATGACTACCATATCAAGAAAATGGAGGCACTGAATGGATAAGGGAAAGGATTCATGACAAGCTCTCGATGTCCTTCGGGAAGAAAAAATTATCAGCGAAAAACTCTCTCAGAAAATTAAAAATTTCATCTCTTTTCGTAACCTTATAGTCCATCGGTATGCGAAAGTAAATGATGAAGAAGAATTTGACCATATTCAGGAAAACCATCATGACGTTCAAGAATTCATAGAGGTCATTGATGAGTATTTGAAGAAGAGAACTTCTAAATAAAATCTCTCACATCAACTATCTTTCCTTCACATGCAGCGATAGCAACCATTGCAGGGCTCATTAACAATGTTCGTCCGGTTGCTGATCCTTGTCGTCCAATAAAGTTTCTGTTTGACGATGATGCACAAATTTCATCACCAACTAATTTATCCGGATTCATGGCTAAACACATGCTGCATCCTGCACCTCTCCATTCAAACCCTGCGTTGGAAAATATTTCATGTAATCCTTCTTGTTCTGCTTGCTTCTTTACTTTTTCCGAACCAGGAACAACTAATGCTCTCACGTCTTTGCTGACCGTTCTTCCTTCAATAATTTTTGCCGCTTCTCTCAAATCAGAAATTCGTGAGTTTGTGCATGAACCGATGAATGCGACATTAATTTTTTTTCCTTCGATTTTTTCACCTTTGTTGAATTTCATGTGTTTCAACGCCTCGTTGAATGTGTATTCATCTTCTTTGGGAACTTTTTCTGGAATGATTTCGTTTACTCCAACACTCTGTCCAGGATTAATTCCCCACGTTACCATAGGTTCAATGTCTTCTCCTTTAATGGTGACTTCATGATCATATCGTGCATTTTTCTCCGATCGTACTGAATTCCAAAATGCGATTGCTTCATTAAACGTTTTTGGTGCAAATTCTTTTCCTTTAAGATAATTGTAGGTTGTTTCGTCTGGATTTACATATCCCATTCGCGCTCCACCTTCAATGCTCATGTTGCACACCGTCATGCGCTCTTCCATAGAAAAATTATCGAAGACACTTCCTGCGTATTCATAAGCATAACCAATTCCTCCTTTGACGCCCAAGTCATGAATAATTTTTAAGATGACGTCTTTTGCGTACACGCCGTTCTTCAATGTTCCTGTTACATTTATTCTTCTCAATTTTGGTTTCTTCATTGCTAAGCATCCTGTTGCTAAGACATCTCTAATTTGTGAAGTGCCAATCCCTAATGCTAATGCTCCAAATGCGCCATGAGTTGAGGTATGAGAATCTCCGCATGCGATGGTCATTCCTGGCTGAGTTAATCCTAATTCTGGACCAATGACATGCACAATTCCTTGTCTTCCAGAACCCATGCCGTAGAATTTTATGTTGTTTAGCTTCGTGTTTGTTTCTAATGCCTTCATCATTTCTTCTGCTAAATTATCTTGAAGCGGTCTTTTTTGATCTTTGGTTGGCACAATATGATCAACAGTTGCTACCGTATTTTCCGGAAACATTACTGTTTGACCACGTTCTTTTATCATTGAAAATGCTTGTGGAGAAGTAACTTCATGAATAAGGTGTAATCCGATGAAGAGTTGATCAACGCCAGATTTTAATGTCGCGACTTTATGCAAATTCCAGACTTTGTCGAGCAAGGTTGACATGCAATGAAAGAATAATAATGGGTTTTTAAAATTAGCGTATTATCAATCTACTGTAGTTCCGTGCCTATTTGAAAATTCAGGGCATGACATTGAGATTTTTTTGCTGCATTGGCCATCAACGAAATCTCTGTTCCAACCGTGCACGAATTTCCCAGATCATTACGAGAGTATTCTTATCAATAAGAACTCCATTGCCATACCCAATTATTTCCCACCATGAATTCTTAAACTTTTCAGATCCAATTTGTACAGTATTATCAACGATGGTTGCTAACGTTGGATCTCGAAGTTTCAAAACTTCCGAGGGTTTTATCTCTTCAGTTTTTTTCTCTTGACATCCAATGGGAGCATATAATGCGGCAACTACTGTAGCGAGGCGTAAACAATTCCTGAATTTCATAATCGATGGAAATGGATTTTATCTTTTAAAGCTAAGGGATTTAAAATGATGGCGATTCCCCTTAAGGATGGCAGAATCTAAAGCTCCAGAGATGAGATTAGAATATCGTGGTTTTACTCCCAGAAATTATGGAGTTGCGTTGTCTCATCGTGATTCTTTTACTCTTATTGATCCACTTTCTTTTTTTATGGGAAGATGGAGAGTATCACGACCTTCAATGAGAAGAAAATATCTCGAGGAATATCTGACATTCGAACGACGAGAAAGAGCCTTTACACCTATCTTCGACTCAAGCAAAGTTCGCTCACTTGATGTGTTAGCTGATGATGAATTTGTTCGTCGTAGAAAAAGTTTTGCAGGATTATCTATTGACGAAGCCTGGCGTAATTTTGAAGAATGGGTTTTTGATCGTTATGCGAACACCAATCTCTTGAGAGAAGGTGGAGAAAAAGTGTTCAGAGAGCTATCTCTTGAATCACCTTATGAAGGAGAAATAAATCTTCATGGTGAGGTAAGAAAAAAAGGGATCGCTCGAGGAACTTCTAGATTTCATCACGTTCATATTCGTGGACCTTTTACCGATAGCGCAGTTCGATTACATTCCATTTATTGTGATGATCGGGAATCTCTCGAAATGATGAAAAGAGGGGGTTATCGAGTTGAGGGGTGGTTGTGCCCTGAAGCTGCTGCGTTATTATTTTTTTCACGGTATAATCCAACATTTGTAGAAAATCTCGAGCAAGTTATTGGGAGGAGAAATAATCATATTTGGTTACCGTTTCACCCTTATGAGATTCAAACTCCCGTTGAAGAATTAGAAACGATCGCTACTGGAAAACAGCCGCGATTATCAAATGTGATGGTTGCTGCACTCATTGAATATTTCTCTCGTGGGATGAATAAAGCAGAAATTAACAATCGACTGATGAAGCTCAATGTCATTTGGGATCCCGATATGAGAAGATATGTTGACCGAGGAGATGCTCGCCTTGTTGTTGTTCCTAACAAATGGATTTTTGATCGGAGTGATGTTATTCCGGGGCACATACGAGCGATGTATGATGCTGCACATAATCGATTGACGACGGAAGAAAGGTATCGATTCGTCGGATTCACTTTTGAGAAAAAGGATACGCCCTATCAAATGGTTGCCATGGAATATCAACGGGGAGACCGTTTTGTTCGATTATTATTTTTTGATAATTTGCCGCCTCTTGAACAAGAAAACGTTGTTGTTAGAGCAAACGGAGTCGATATTTTTAATCGAGAGAAAAAAGGAGCAGTTCACGTTGAAAAACAACACCCCTATGCCGATGTATATCAACCAAAGATTCGTTTTGATGATTCGCGAAGAAGATATGTTGCAAGTGAAACAAGATTTTTGTCAAGTTGGGTTCCGGAAGATGTTGTTCCCGATTTGCATGACGCTGTTGAGTTCTACGTTCGAAATGGGAATAATGAACTACGACGACGATTGGGCGGATCAAGTAGAAGAAGTATGATTGAACGTGCAGGATGGGATTTACCCATAGAGATCGACAAGAGATTTGCGTATCATGTAACGAAGTATACTGCCGCTACTACGAAGTAAATATTTTTAAAGGTATCACATTCCCGTGCATATGGGGAAGTAAGCTCCCGGCAACTATTGCAAATGTTGGACTTGGTTTTGATATTCTTGGGGTTGCTATCAATGGTATTGGAGATATTGTTCGTGCAGAATTAAATGAAAGATCTAGTGAAGTACGTTTGGTTTGCATTGAGAATTTTTCTGATGTGGATTTGCCCACTGACGGCAGTAATGTCGTGGTTGCGGTTGCTCAGCGAATTCTATTGAACGTGCGTTCCCTTTTTTTAATGCAATTTTTGCCTGAGTGAATAGAGTCGTTTGATATACTCCTTATAAGCTTCTTTATGTTTTCCGATAGCAAGTAGCCAAATGGTGTTCCCCTGAATTGCATAAATTAACCGAATATTTTCTGTGATTGGTTCTCGATAACAATTACTGCCTCCGCTCAGATGCTTTTGTCTCTCCGGATTCTCTTTTATTTTCTTTTTTTTCTTATAGAAAATTTCCAATTCCGCTACATTTAATCTGTCTAAATCTTTAAAGAATTCAGGATGTTCTTTTATTTCCCAATCAGTCAATGTTAACCCCCCTCTTTTTCAAATAACTATCCAAATCATTTTCTGATTTTCCAATCGAGGGGTTTGAAGCGATCTCTGCTAGTCTTTTTTTTGCAATTTCATCTTGGTCAAAAAGATCAACAACATCATTTATTAAAGTCTCTACGTCATCGATTACCTTATTGAACTTTTCTTCGGATATCGTTATTGCCATACGGAATAGAGAGGTGATTAAGTTTAAATATCTAACTCTTTCAAACGAAATAATCACTTCTTCTTAAACAACGCACGGATGTCTTTGCCGACGACTTCAATGGGGTGTTTTGCTTCTTCTTCCCTCAGTCTTTTCAAATTGGGAAGACCTTTTTTGTATTCAGAAATCCATTCATCCGCGAATTTTCCAGATTCAACATCAGCAAGAATTTTCTTCATATTTTTTCTGACTTCATCGGTAATAATCATTTTACCACGTGTTCTTCCGCCATATTCCGCAGTGTTTGATACTACATGCCACATGTAAGATAGTCCGCCTTCATAGACGAGATCAACAATTAATTTCATTTCGTGCAAACATTCAAAGTAGGCCATTTCTGGAGGATATCCTTTATCGACTAATGTTTCAAATCCTGCTTTGATTAATTCTGATAAGCCACCACAAAGAACTGCTTGCTCTCCAAACAAATCTTCAAATGCTTCATTTTCAAAAGAACAATCAAGAACACCTGCGCGAGTAAATCCACACGCAGCTGCAATTGCTAATGCCGTATCACGTGCTTTTCCCGAAGCGTTTTGCTTCACTGCAATTAATCCAGGAACGCCAAATCCCTCAAGATATCGTTTTCGTTCTTCTGTTCCTGGTGCTTTGGGAGCAACCATGATGACATCGACATCTTTTGGCGGAATAATTCTCTTGAACACAATATTAAATCCGTGACTCCATGACAATGTTTTTCCTTTTTTGACATGCTGCTTGATTTCTTGCTCGTAAATATCTCCTTGGATTTCATCAGGAATAAGAATATGAATAATGTCTCCTTTTGATGCTGCGTCAGATATTGTTGTTACTTCTAATCCATCATCTTTTACTTTTTTCCAACTCTCGCCATCTTTTCTGACACCAACGATAACAGAGACTCCAGAATCATGCATACACAACGCTTGCGCTCGTCCTTGCGCACCGTAGCCAATAACTGCAACTGTTTTTCCTTTTAATGCCTTGATATCTCCGCCCTGAATTATTTTAACCATTGATTCACCCCATTAGACCTAGATGATTAACACCTGATTTTTAAACATTATGGGAAAGTTAGTCACCTTACGTTGCCAAGTGTTTGCCTTCTTGCGGAAAACTTGGAGTATATTCTCATAGAGCAGCCGGATATTGTAATGTATACGGCGGCGTAAAAACGAAAGAAGATCTCAAAGCGTACGATACCATTGCATGTGATAGTAATAAATAATAAAAAAATACGAAATTTTATATAGAAGCACGCTTGAGCCAAGGGAAAGCAACAGATGAGATTTAATGAACAGAAGAAAAAAAATAGTTGATTATAAAGATGGACGAAGTTTTAATAAAACGAAGCTAACTCTTGGTTTCTTTGGAATGCTAATTCTTCTTGCTTCATGCGTCAATATGGCAGGAAAAGCGTCCGAACCATCTAATAAGTCTGTTTTTGTTTCTCAGAATGTTCCAAATGCTATGATTGCAGGAGAAACATACGTTGTTTCTGTGACAATGAAAAACACTGGAACAACAACCTGGACTACTTCTGGCGAGTATAAACTAGGCTCACAGAACCCACAAGATAATCGGATATGGGGATTCGGACGAGTTGAATTAAAACAAAATGAGAACATACCTCCCGGTCAAACTAAAACATTTACTTTTTCTGTAACAGCACCAGCTAATCCGGGAAATTATAACTTTCAATGGAAAATGCTTCGAGAGCACGTTGAGTGGTTTGGTGACTATACACCTAATGTTAAGGTGAGTGTCGTGTTGCCACCTAAGCCATTAAAGAGTCCTTTTGGAGAAAATAACCCCTTCGCTGATTCTGGAGAGAAAACAATATTGCTGCTCAACGATCTTGAAGTTAATTGGATTACCGATCATTTCAAACGAACGCAAATAGACAAAGTGTGCGGAACAACACTTGACTTTACTGAAATCGATGAGAAAATGAAACAATACCATAGTTTCCATTCATGGTTCATATTAAATATGGAAACGAAATGCCCATACGCTGGTGCAATGCGAGAGCCTAAAGAAAAAGTGTATATCCCCTATCAAGGAGAATCCCTGGAAGCATGGGAAACGTATCTCAATGCCGTGATGAGTCATGTAAAAAATAATGGGTGGAATATTAAAATCTGGAGTATTGATAATGAACAAAAAGGATTATATGTACCAGCGTTTGATGAAAATAAGAATAAGATTCTTGACGGCTGTGGAGTTCCAAATACGGAATGTGATAAAGCAGCAGAAGCACATGCAAATTTAGTTGCTGTTTCCACACTCATCATCCGAAAATACTTCCCAGATGCAAAGATTGTACCAATTGGAATTGCTGGTGGCACAAACGAAGAAGATTATCTATTTTATGAACAAATTCTTTTAAAGCTGAAAGTATCCTGCCCTCAATGCGTAGATTATCTTGACTATCATGATTTCAACAGGTTCACTGGTTACGAATCTAACTATGGTACGTCAAAACCTCTCAGTTATTTCAAAGGACTATTAGAAAAAACAGGATTTAGTGGTACGCCTATTATCATCAAAGCCGGCTCGACACACACGGGTAAAAATGAAGAAGCGGGGGAAAGAGTCCATCCCTATCAAACTGAACGAGAACAAGCTGAGTACCTTTTCAAGAGATTTGTGTATCATACTGCTAATGATGTAGAACTCATTTTTTACGGGGGAATAACTGAGGATTTTCAGGCTATCGATTACCTCTTTGGTCAGAACCAACTAATCTATGATGGCTTGCCGGATGGCATAAAAGAAAAGTGTGATCCCAAGAAAACGCTTCCCTGTCCCGATAAAAATGCTGGTGTAAAAAAACTCGGATATCACACGTTCAAATTCTTAAACTCGAAAGTTGGAACAGCAGATTGGAAGAATGCTGAAATAATCCAACAAGGGTATAATAATCTAGGTGTTAGTACAAATGTATACAAAGTTACCAACAACGGAAAAGGAATGTACATCGCCTGGTGGGACTGGGCTAAGGATTGTAACGTGGATTTAGATACAGATACAGGGTGTAGAGTTGATTGCACAAAGAACCCTGCCGATCCATCTGACATAAGAGCAATGGACAAATGTGTAGAGCAATGTGATTCTGCATGTGTTGACTCCAAAAAACCAACGATAACTCTCAGTGTTGGACATTCCGGCTCTGTAACCGTTACTGAAGCAATTCCTGACTATAGTTCAACGTTTAAATCGTATACGCAAAAGGTAGTTGACGGAAAAGTTAAAATTACTCTTGGAAAAAATCCAATTTACGTAGAAATTCTAGAGTAAAAAACAGAATGAGAAAATGTATATTGCTTGTTTAGCCGAACCACGAATAATTATGCAACAGAGCACTAGCGGGAATAGATTTATAAATCTGCCCTCATTCCTTGGTTAAGGGGAGGGAGAATAAGTGGAATAAAATGGAAAGAAGCAACTATAAAAATTGGTTTTTTGCGATATGTTTGGTGGTTGTCTTAATGACAAGCCTACAAGTGTCATTTGCTAATGTAGCAGTATCACCTTCAGCAAATGTTCATCGAGTGTTTGACTTGATTGAGCTTGAACCAGGGCAAAAGCATTCGCCGCAGCCCTTACAAGAGAGTGTTTTGAATCTGTATGTAAGAAGTGTGACCAGTGACACAACTACAACAAGTAAAAACTTGGTTGAATGGTGTGTGACTACTACAAGCAATGAAGCGCCGCAGTTATATAACATAAAGCTTGAATCCGCAAAAGACAGGCCATTTGTTAAGGTGTATTCAAACCCAGATGCAAAATATGAAGAAGATGGTGGTGTTGACAAATTGTCCTTAAGCTCGAGCAAATTGATTGCAACCGCGAGCTTTCAGACATGGAACGGTAAAGATGGCTTTTGTGTCGTGACAGAAGAACCTAAAAGTGCTTCCCTCAGCCAGATGATGAAGTTGGAAGTGTCAACACCTGTCACCAAAGTGGGTAAGGATTCTGTTTGGCAGGAATATGGCGTGTTAGTAGGAGGAGATGACACTGCTGTTTGTGACGCCACAGCCGAAGCACACAATGAAAAAAATAAAGCAGGCGTCTATAAATGCAAATTGGAAAATTTTAGGGTAAAATTAGTTTAATACCTAAAACATATTTTGTGAGGGATCAAGTTCTCTTGGCTTGATTTCCTCTATTAATTTTTTCTTACTGTCGGTAGCATATCAGGAAAGGCAAAGAAATAGTCTAACTTGCAGGTTGTCTTTACTACCTTAGAAGGCCTTGACAAAAGTCTAGGTACGTCAAACCTTTTAAGAGAGCTTCTGCTGAGTTTTGGAATGAAGGAAATATCAGCATTACTTATTGCAACAGAGTCTGTAAATGTAAACTATTTAAAGGTCAAACAAAAATAAAAAACAGTTGTTGAAAAAATATGGTCAAAGTAAATACAAAAAGTATTAGAATGTTGGCACTCTTGGCAGTGTTATTGATAGTGGTTGTTTTGGTAAGCGGCTGCGTTAAAGAGCCAAAGAAAACTTCTGTCCATAAGAAAACTCCTGCTGAAAAACCTGTAATCAAAGGAGAACCAAACGATTTAGAAAATCGCCAATCAACAACATCAGCGTTTGATTATCCTTTCGGGATCAACGATGCTTTCGCAAGTAGTCAGGAAAAAAGTAGCGATTATTTAAAAGATCTGGGGGTCGAGTGGGTGTCAGACCATTTCGCTCGAAGAGAGATTGAAAAAAGCGAAACAGGAGGAGATTACGATTTCAGTGAAATTGATGGTAAGCTGGAAGAGTATGTTGCACAAACTAACTCTAACATGTGGTTTATCATCAATATTGAGTCTAAATTCAAGTTTAAAGACGGCAGAGGAATAAAGTCAGGTAAAAGTGGAAAAAAGTTTGTCCCAGATGGTCCACAATCGTACAAAGCTTATGGAGAGTTTCTGAAAGCTCTTGTAACATATGTCAACAGTCGCATTCCGGGTGAAAAAGTAAAACTCTGGAGTATTGACAATGAACATTCTTCTCTTTTTGTCCCTGCGTTTTGTGAATCAGATGGAAACCTGGATAAAGAGTGCGGTGAGAAAGCAGCGAAAGCGTATGCTGATTTAGTCGAATTTTCATATACTATTATCAAAGACCTCGATCCTGAAGCAAAGATAGTCTTCGGAGGTCCGGGTGGAGGCACTCCGGATGAAGAATATGAATATTATTACAAACCAGCCCTGAAAGCACTGAAGGCTAAAGATCAAAACGGGTTCTTCGATTTCTTTGATTACCATGATTTTAATTTGTATCGAGGATATAAAGAGAATCCTCGCGGTAAAGGTCTCCCTTTCTTCAGAAGCATGTTAATGGAAGCTGGTTTTCCAGATAAACCAATAATCATGAAGTCCGGAGCAACACACTCAGGGATGGATATCTTGGCTAAGAATAAACGGCTGCACACCTATCAAACAGAAAGAGATCAGGCAGAATATTTAATTAAGAGGTTTATCTACCATGCCGGAGAAGGAGTCAAACTGATTCTATGGGGTAGTGTACGGGAAGATCTAGATGAGCATGACACGTATAGTTACAATGGACTGGTCTATAATGGTATTCCTAAAGTCGGAAATTGCGATCCTTCAAAAACTCTGCCATGTCCTGATCCTGGAGATGGTGTCAAGAAACTCTCCTATTACAGCTTTAAGCTCCTTACTGAGAAACTCAAAGGAAGTGATTGGGATACTATTCAAACAATTTATGAAAAAGACGGGGTTTATATATACAAGTTTACTAAAGCCGGCAAGCCCATTTGGGTAGCTTGGAATGACAACTCGGCAGAAAAACAAATCACCATTTCCAGCGTCAACGCGAATCAAGCAAAAATCACCGAAGCCATTCCTAAATATGAATCAGGAAAAGAAGTAACAGATTTCAACACTGCTTTTGAGACAGAGACAAAAACAGTTAATGAAGGTAAAATAACTATAACGTTAAAAGATAAACCACTATTTGTGGAAGAACAATGAGTAAGGGACACTATCATCTCGGAGAAACTGTTTCTAATAATAAGACTTCTTCTGATTGAATCACGGTAGGAACTTGATTCTTTGAAAAAAGAAAAATTATTTTTAAAGGTTCTGACACTTTTAGCGATAGATTTATATTTCCCGTTAATGATTCATTTAGTACTCATGGGAAATAGAGCTATTTCAGATGCCCGCCAGGCTGGCGTTTCTCAAACGGGAAAGGTTATTCTCTTGTCACTGTTGGTTATCATTGGGATAAGTTTTTTAGTCTATATGTTGCAGCATAAAGAACTCCCCTTGATTGGCGAGGGGGTGCTTTATCCTAAACCAATTCAAATGCACTCAAGCCCCATTGTTCATGAGTGTTCCATTGATGCGGGAACTGCCCCACCTACGTGTACCAATCCTACTGGAATAACTCAACCGTTGATCAATGTAATGAAAACAAAAGGCTGTATATTTAATGGATTGTTATCTGGAACAGAAGACGCACAATCCTACTTTGACATGCTTACACATTCTCAATGTCAATACTTGCAAAGATCAATTGATACGTGGAATAATCCGCCGAATTTTTCGCTTATCAAACAAAACATGAACAAAATTACTAATAAAAATATGATTTACGGAATGTTTATTGCAGAAAGCATCAACACTAATGCCAAATATTATTATCCTGATGAACAAAGAAACTTTAACTTCACATTAATGTGCAGAGAGGGAAGCTTGGGATCATGGGGTCCAAACACGTGCAAACCTTCTTTCCAAAACACAGAATACAAAAAATACCTAACATTCATTACTCATCAAGCCATTGATGCGGGGATACAAGATTTTGATTTTGGGGAAGTTTACATGCAAGATCCACAATGGTCAACAAAGCCACTTGCAGGACAAATTGTAAATGATATGAGAAACTATGCATCATCCAAAGGAAAACTAATTACGATCGGAGCGCAGACCAATGATATTTCCACTTCTTATCTCAAAACCTTTGATTACATTGATGGGGGAGTCAAGTTGCATCACGACGGAACCATAGAATATGGACCATGCTTCTCAGAAGACACGACTTACTGCCATGCCAACATATGGAATGAAAAATATGCTGCTAAAGCAAATAATGTTATTGTAGGTCTAGACTGGTCATCAGGTGACGATCCCATCCAT
>JAHFLI010000002.1:0-3703 GCA_023255615.1 Candidatus Woesearchaeota archaeon | reverse complement strand
CACAATTCATTCAACAAAATTATGCATACTTCAACAACCAGCATATAGGATTTATTATGCCATTCCGAATCCCCTTAAGTGGTGGTGTCCCTTCAGGAAGTTGTTATGGTTACAATCAGTATATTTATTCTCCGGATAATAAGTACTCTTGCAAAGATGAAGATGTAATTAACGCAATATTTATAGGGTCATCAGCAACAAGTTCTTGATAAAGAAATTACCCCATCTTTACCAATGCAAGTTTTCCGGTCATTCTATCGGTAACGCCCATTGTTTTTGCTTTTTCGCTCATGTGCGAAATAGGAAAATTAAGCATTTCATCAAGATTGGTTGCTCCGGTAATGATCACAAACGCATCACCGAATGTATTGGCTGCTTCCAGGTTGAAATATCCACAACCGAGTACTCCATTCTTTCCTTTGATTAAAAATATTGTTGAATGTTCGGTTTTTGTCGTGATAACCTCACAATCTACGCCCTCAATATTCATTTTTGTTATTGACATACGTCACCCCTGCATAAAGATTAAGGATGGAGAGAAACTCCCTTTTTAAAAGTTAGGGAAAAAATCTAATGAGATCATTCAACATATCCTAATTGGCAATCCCATGCTCTTAACGTCGGTGCTCACCGTTTTCTTCCACGTGAACGCAGATAAGTAGTCATCTCCTCCGGCTTGTGGTCCAGTTCCGGACATTCCTGATCCTCCAAATGGTTGTCGTCCTACAATTGAACCGGTTGTTGGTTTATTGACGTAGAGGTCACCAACTCTTGCATTGTCAACAACATAGCCTATATGTCTAGGATTAAGTGAAAAAATGCTTGCCGTTAATCCGAAATTCGTGCTATTAAGTATTCCCACCGCTTCTTCAATGGTTTTGTAGGGAATAACGCATACAACAGGTCCAAAAACTTCTTGCTGAGCGAGTAATGCGCTGTGATAATCAGTTATTTCCATGACAACGGGATTAATATAATTACCGTAACCAGCAGCTGGGGTACGCGTGGTTAACTTTCTGCTGCCACTTTCCTCTGCTTTTCGCACCGCGCTAAGAATAGTATTATATTGCTTTTGATCTATGATAGGAGAAACATCAGTTCTGGGGTCACTGGCATCTCCAACAACCAACCCATCTGCCATTTTGACGAACATCGAAACAAACCTATCGTATACATCTTTATGAACGATCACTCGCTGGGTTTTTGAGCACTTCTGTCCTGCATACCCGAATGCGCCTCGAGCAACTCCTTGTACGGCAAGTTCAAGATCAGAGCATGCATCAACAATTACACCGTTGACACCACCAGTTTCTGCAGTAACGGGAATCATTGAACGTGTCGAATCTTCAGCAACAATCTTGGTCATTATTCCTTTGGCTGTTTCATACGATCCTGTAAATGCAATTTTTGAAACACCTCGATTGTTAATGAGAACTCCTCGATCATCGCCATCCGTTGTGACCAAATTGAAGACACCTCGAGGTAATCCAGCTTCATCGAGTATTTTAGCGATATCGCTTGCGATGAGGGGTGTTTTTTCTGATGGTTTTGCAACAATGGTGTTACCAGTTACTAATGCAGCAACGATCTGTCCAGAAAAAATAGCGGCCGAAAAGTTCCATGGAGCAATGGTTGCAACAACCCCATACGGCATTGCTTGTGTCGTGTTTGTTTCTGCAAAAAGTCCAGGTTGCAAAGGGTGCTTAGCCATAAAATCCGGTGCAATATGGGAATAAAAATTGAAAAAATCAATCATTTCATTAATTTCACCAGCTGCTTCTCGTATTGTTTTTCCACTTTCAATGACGAGGCGGGCAACTAAGTCGTAATAACGATTTTCGATAATCGTCACGGCCTTCTGCATGTACTCAACACGTTTTTTTACACCGATCTTCGACCAACCGTCTTGAGCATTTCTGGCAGAGGCAACTGCATGATTAATGTCTTTTTTTTCTGCGTGGGCTGCTGTTCCAATAAATTCAAGTGTTGATGGATTATAGACTCTTATCCTTTTATTGGTAGAAATCCATTTGCCATTAATGTAGAGATTTCCCTGGTCACGTCGTTCTTTCATTTTATCGATTGCAGTAACTACTGCCGTTCTTTGATTAGGATTAGTCCAGTCTCTTTCTGCATAATTGGTGAACTCTAATGACGGCATTGTTAGTTCTCTCTCTGCCGAAGGATCTGGTTTTCTTAAAAGACCCTCAATATTTTCATCTTTGTCTATTCTACGTAGAATGCTTTGGTTTGATGAGTTTTCCAATAGTCGCCTAATAAAATATTTCATACCTTCTTGTACGGTGCCAACTGGACCATATTTGGTTACCCTTACCCCTCGGCGAACAAGAGAATCAGTATATTCGTCACCCATTCCATGCAACATCTGTATTTCAAATGCATTGGATGACAAATTATATTGTTTAGCCAGTTCCAGTGCATGGATCATGCTGCGCGGACTGTGGCTTGCAATTGCTGCGTGTGTGATATCGGTATGTCGCAATAAAAGATCAGTTAACTTTTCGAATTGTTCATCAGTCTGTCCTTTTTTGGTAAAGACATTGGGCGACAAGCCACGAAGCTGTTTCTCTGCAATCTCCGTATCCCAGTACGCCCCTTTCACAAGACGTGTATTGAATTTGCGATGATCTTTTCCCCAACCAAGCATATCACGAACGATTTCTTCTGAGTCTTTCATATATGCCTGAACAACAACTCCGGCTTGTTCATAATTTCTAAATTCACCTCTATCCATTATTTCCTTAAAGATATCATACGTAAGATGACGCACATCGTAATGTTCCATATCAATATATAATGCCGTGTTGGTGTCCCGCGCTTTGCGAAAAATGTCCAGGAGATGCGGAATAAGCGCATCTTTGGTTCCTTTTGGATCTAATGGATCAAAATGAGGTGTAAGGGCCGAGAGCTTAATTGCCATATTCGCCAATGGCTGTGAATATGTATCGTTCTGTCCATGATAGCGTGAGTGGAGATGATCAATTGCACCCATAACTTTATCTCTGTATTGACGGCAGTTTTCATCGCTTAATGCAGCTTCCCCTAAAATATCGTACATATAAGCAACATTATCTCCAAATGCGCGTCTTACTTTTCGTATTGCTTTTGGCATAGTATCTGCAACAATGAATTTTTGTGCCATCGCTCGCATGACTACTTTCATCCCTTTTGTAAGCAAAAAGTCTCTGGCGAAACTTCTTGATGAGGGATCAACAACATAGTCGATTACAGTTTGTGCGGGTTTGAATGGAATTAAAGAACGAAGCCGTTGCCCATCCATATACTGATGCCAAAGATCCGCAATGGGTTCAACGCTTGCAGGAGAAAGATTAAAGATGTGACTGCCGGATGCAGGATGATGTGAATACGCTAAGATAAACTTGAGGAGCCTACTCTTCAAGTCTTCATCTCGCATACACGCGTCAAATAATTGTTCTTCAGCTTGGAATCGAAGTCCTTGTTGAGCTCTCCATTCTCGTGATTCGCCAACGAAAGTTCTACCTGATTCCAAAATCCTTGATTCCAAATCATCAGCTTCTGTCACTATAGTTTAGTAGTAATACAGGTCGATTTAAATATGTTATGCTCGGTTGGGTCGATTGGGAAAAACAATGAGTAAATTATCTCAAACACTAGATTTTCAACTTTTTTACAATCGCATCTCCCATTTGAGAGCAGGAAT
>JAHFLI010000020.1 GCA_023255615.1 Candidatus Woesearchaeota archaeon | reverse complement strand
CAAAATGCTCTCAACAAATTTTGCTTTAGTATCTGCTCGCAACAATAAGATCAGATAGACCAGCGCCTGAAAGAAAATAAATGTTCCAATAAACGCAAGAAGAAAGGAAAGTCCAAGCAATCCAAGAAAAAATGATGCGCCCAACGCAAATAAAAATCCAAACACGCCGATAAATCCAATAAAACGAAGAGGATTAACGTGAAAATCAGAATAGCGAAGGAGCTGAAGATATCCCTCACGGATTTTCTTTGGATACAGATTGCCAAGATAGCGATACATCTTATTCTCCCAACAAATTTGGCCGTTTAGCCTTGATAATACCAATAAACATGAGTTGGAAAAAGACGACGATACCATATAATACCCAAAACACAATCTTTACTGTTCCTTCGGAAAGCGCAATAAATGAAGAGAGAATAATGAGAAAAGTCATTCCAAGAGAGGGCCCAATCACCACAACAAGCATGTAAAACATCGCTAATGGATTCAACTGACTTCCATAGCGCTGAATTTGTAGCAACTGCTCTTCAGAAAGTAAGTGAATCGTTTCGTTAATCACGCTCGACATATCCGCACCTGATTTCATACCATTCACAATCTGCCACACTGATCGTCTAAAAAAAAGAGAAGGATTAATCGCAGCCATTTCTTCGAGCGTTTCAATCTCGGGCCTCCCACTATGAATATCTCTCACTGCTTTTGAAAATTCTTTCGATACTTCTCCATACTCTTCCTTTGAGATATTGACCAGAATGTCAAACAACGGCACTCCCGAATTCAGCTGAACAAGAATGCTTTGCAACGCAGGAAGTAAATTACGTTCGAGATTCTTCACTCGTCTATTGACGAATATTTTTGGATACGCAAGCTGCTGAGAAAACACAAACAGGGTGACAAAAAATGCAGCAAGAAAAGAAAACACAAGAAAGTTTCTCACGCCAGCAAAAAATAAGACACTCCCGACGGAAATACCGATAAATAAGAAAAAAAAGGATGACGCAACAACACACATGCTCAGATATTCTTTTGCAGTATACTCAACTTCAGCCTGTTTCAAATGCAAATTTAAAAACGGAAACGCAGGCAGTATCGTTTCTCCCAAACCAAGCCCAGAGATTCTTTCCATGGTGCGCATTGGAAAAAGTGAATAGGGCAATCGAAACATACTATGGTCCTCGAAGAAGCTCAGGCTTCCCGTTCTTCTCAACGACGTTAATCACTTCGTCAGGGTTGATATAGAATGCGTTCATTATTTTTCCGACTTCTTCTAAAGATCGGATATTATGTTTGACCAAATAATCCAAAATTGATTTTTTTGTTTTTACATCTTTGAGAATCTCCGATTGACTCAGTCCAGTGTGTCTACTTAAATCTTCAAATAATCGCAATGAGGATGAATGCTGAACAAGAGTATCATTTGCCGGTTTCCATCGATACAAGATATTGGGTTTTATCGTAACATTACCTGACTCTTCCGCAGCGATAAATTCTCCGATTTGAAAGACTCGTCGAATCCCTCGTCGTCTATCTCTGAACATGACGACATTCAAATTAACAGCACCTAATAAATTCGGAGGCAATTCAATAGGGGGGTTGACTAATCGTTGAATGGTCTCGTTAATGGAATCTGCGTGCACCGTTGCCATGACGCTATGACCGGTATGCATCGCTTCAAACAATACTTCTGCTTCTTTTTTCCGTCTCATTTCACCAAGAATAATTCGATCTGGTCTCATACGAAGAGAATTCACGAGAAGATCAAGCATGGTCACTTCTCCCTTTCCTTCTGGATTCGGCTGCCGCGTTGTTAACGGACACCAGTACAAATAAGACGGCAATTGTAACTCACGAGTATCTTCAATGCTAATCAGACGATGATTAGGAGGAATAAAGGGAGTCAATGCGTTCAAAAAAGATGTTTTTCCCGACGCAGTTCCTCCGCTGATGAGAATGTTCATTTCATATTGAATGGCAAGCCAAAAGAGCGCAAAACTGTAGGAGTCTGCAGTTTTATTGTTGATCAAATCAATAATTGTCCACGGATCTCGAGCAAATTTTCTAATGGTAATGGTGTTTCCCTTGTTTGCAATAGGATAAAAAACAGCATTTGCTCGATCACCCGTAACGAGGTGAGCATCCAGCAAAGGATTTAAGACGGAAATTTGTCTTCCCACACGTCGTGCAATCATTTGAGAAAAGTTTTGAATTTTATCTTCAGAATCGACAACAATGTTGGTCAACATCCATCCATATTTTTTATGATATATTCTGATGGGTTCTCCCGAAGAATTGATGACGATCTCTTCAAGGTGACCATCATTGAGCAAAAATTCTACTTTCCCAAATCCGAGCATGTCATGAACAAGCGTTCCAATAAGAAATGTTTTGGTATCTTCATTCATCAGAGGCATTTTTTGTTTTAATAATTCACTTGCTTTGTCAGAGAATTTTTTCTTTAACGTTCCCATCACTTTCGGATCCAGAATTTCTGCCGCACTAACCTTCACTTCCGTAATCAGTTCATGCCTGATTTCATCAACTAATGCGAGGGTCGGTTTTGAAAGTTCCGGTGCATTCAGCTGATACATATTCGCGAGACCTTTTCCTCCAATAATCTCTACTTCTGCTTGTACACCATCTGCTTCTATTGGATATTTTTCTACGGTTGCCATTTGATTAACTCAGGTTCTCCAAACGCAGGATAATGGATTTTGATGAGTCCATGTTCTTCGAGGATGGTTGCCCAATCCTCCACCATTTTTTTCTCGACATTGAAATATCGTGCAACAGCCGATAGTTGAATCCTTCCTTTCTCTTGAACGAGACGATAGAGAACATCAATCTCGGTTTCATATTTTTTCTTATCTACGTGCCCTTTTCCCAGATCCTTGATGAGTGGAATTATTTTTTTCTGTTCAACGGTCTTTTTTCCTTTCCGCATCATGAAAAACGCAATAATCGCAAAGATCAGTGCAAAAATAAAGAGCAGAAAAATAGCCATGAAAAGTGCAATAGCGGCAATACCAACACAGAGAAAAAAGAAAAGGAAGGTGAGGGAACTAGAAACTGGTTTTTTCTCAACAGCGTGTGTTTTCTTTATCGCCCGCAAGACTCCAATGATGATAAGCAAGAGCGAAACACCAATAGAAACATAAAAAGGAATAGCAAAGACCTTAATTTCTCCAATCGTATAATGTTTATATCCCAAAAAAACTGTCGTCAACAACACAATCATAAGCACAATGAAATAGATTGCCTGCGGTGAGATCTTCTTTTTGGCCGGCGCAGGAACATGCTGCACAACAACTTCTTTTTTCTGGAGAGGTACATTCTTCTCGGAAGAAGGTCGTTTATGGGTTATCGTGGATGGTTTGTGCTTCACCGGTCTCTTTTTTTTCATAGCCATAACTACACTGCTGTAGTATCTCATTTATCCACAGAACTCTTTTAAATATATGTAGTAATCTTTTAATAGTGACTTTCCTAAGACACATCTTTAAATAGTCTTTTTCCTCTGGTCATTCTATGAAAAAAGAGGCACAGGCGAGCGTTGAATACATGGCAATCTTTGGGATTACCACCGTTCTCGTTCTCTTCATTCTCGCAACTTCGTTTTATTATTCACGGCAAACCCAAGATGAGATCAACACCAATCAGCTCGACGGAATTGCAAAAGGGATTGTCGACAAAGCAGAATCAGTCTATTATTTCGGAGAACCGTCAAAATCAACGATGAGAGTTTTTCTTCCAAAAGGCATTCAATCAGTCGCGGTAAAACCAAGTGAGATTGATTTCCGTGTGTACACTCAATCAGGACCAACAGATATTTTCTATTCCTCCCGTGTTCCGTTGCAAGGAAATCTTTCAAGCGTGTATGGCTACCATGATATTGTTATTGAAGCACGACAGGGATTTGTATGGATAAACAGCACCTAAAAGCACAAACGGCAATAGAATTCATGATATTAGCAGGATTCTTATTGTTTATGTTCATCGTTATGCTGGGTCTTATCGCCCATCAAACGAACTCAGTCAACAAAGATAGGCAACAATTAATCGGAGAAGATATTGTTACTGTTGTCCAAAAAGAATTCAATCTTGCAGCTCGAGTGTCAAATGGGTATTCGAGAGATTTCTATCTTCCATCCTTTCTTGGTTCCCATAATTATACCATTAGTATCGTGGCAAATGAGGTAATAGTCAACGATGGCACTCAAGATTTTTCCCGAGCAATTCCTACTGTTAAAGGATCGATAAAAAAAGGATTCAACCACATCAACAAAACCAATGAGCAGATTTACATCAACTAAAGCTCAAGTGTGGAGCTTGGATATTATCATCGCGATGATAGTCTTTGTAGCAGCGCTCATTCTGTTTTATCAGCAAAGCATCAATCTTCTTGATGAACGTGTACAGCAACGAGAAGATATCCTCCTCGATGCGCAAATTATTTCCAGCTATCTCGTTTCGTCGGGATATCCTCAAAATTGGACGGTAAGCAACGTTACCATCATTGGACTCACTGACGGAAAAATGCGATTACAAGAGTCGAAAGTGCTCCAATTTCAATCTCTGATAACAACCAACTATTCAGTGAGCAAAAAATTATTGTCAACTAATCATCATTATTTGATTACGTTTGAAGACAAAAATAATAATTCAGTAAGCGTTTCTGGCATCACTCAACTGGGCAACAATTACACTGCAGCAAAACCTCAACAGCTCATTAAAGTGGTAAGATTCGTTAATTATAACTCTTCTATCATTCGTATGGGGGTTACGGTATGGTAAAAAAAGGAGTTTTTTTCAGTCTTGATGCCTTGATTGCAACGATGCTGATCTTAACTGTTCTTGTTTTTCTTTCGTTATCGACGCCAAAACCGACAAGCTCACCACAACCAGTGTACTATTCTTCAGATCTCGTTCAAATTTTATCAAACATGAAACTTGCAGAAATTCAGGACCCCGCACTAAAAGCTCTTCTGAACAATACGAATGTCACAGACGGAAATCGAACGGTGATGGAGCAACTGTTGCGCTATCAAGTAGAGGGAAATACCAATGCAGCTTCGTTAATGATGAATATGACTCTCCTCTCTGTTGTTCCCAATTATTACAATGTAGGTGTCTGGAGTGCTGGCTTTATTGCACCGATTATATCCAGCAAAAATCAAAACGCATCCGATCTCGTCTCTTCAAAAGAACTTATCTCTGGAATTGAGAAAGACAAACTCATTGAAGGGGTCACTGCGAGAGCGTTTCTCTCGAATATTAATGAGCGAACAAGTGGATCATTTACGTATTTTGGTGGTTATGAGGGCGATGGTAATCTCACTAAAAAAGTATTTCTTCCCTCATCGATTTCCAGCGTCAATAATGGGTATCTCGAAGCCAATGCGGGAGGTGGCTTTAAACTGTATATCAATGATGTGTATTCAGGATATTACACACAAAGCAATAGTACAACTGGTGCATCATCATGGACGTTCAATTCAACCGTCTACAAACGATTTCATGCGGGAGAAAATAAAATGAAGCTCGCATTCAATACAACAAACAAGTACATCGGTGGTGGGTATCTTCGAGTTGATTATACCACCTCAGAAGTGAGCACCACATCAGGGACAGAAAAAATGTACTTTCCTGGCGTTGACGGAATCATCAATCTGTATTCTTCTTTTTCCATTCCGGGAAAAATCACGTCTATGTCCGTCTATCTAAAATATACCAGCAATTACAGTTTATTTCTCACGATTGGAAACGTGACTATTTTTAATCAGACCGTTTCCGGATCGAATCTCACCGTCTCAAATTCTTCGACACAACTTTCGGCAGTTCTAAATTTTACCCAAATTAGCAATCTCACCGTACCCGTTAGACTAGGATTAGTCGATTTTACAAAAAATACCATCGGCTCCGGAGATACTGATGTCGTGTTGATTACTGATCTGTCCGGCAGCATGGACAGTCGCTTGGATAACGATAATACGGGAACAAATCGATCGTGCTCAGATCCCTTATTGTATGATGCATCAACAAAAAGAATCGCACTTGCTAAATGCCTCGATAAACAATTTATTGATGCCATCTTAAATGCGTCTGGAAATCGTGTGGGATTATCTGGGTTTTATGCCGATGAAGGATCGCCGTACAAAGGTCGTGTCTATGAACAAGGATTAGCAGGCAATACTTCTCTTCTCAAAGGGAAGATCGATGGCTATCAAATCCAAGGAGGAACGTGCATTTGTTGCGCATTAAATGATGCCTATTCTCTTCTCAGCACGCAAAGTAATTCCTCACGAAAAAGATATGTGTTGATGATGACCGATGGTATTCCTACTCATACGTGTCAAACAAGTGGTGGTTGCATGGGAACACGAACTGGTCTTCTCAATGATGAGGGAATTTGGTTAGGAAGTGGATCGGGGTGTTATGGTGGAAGCGATGATTGTGCTGTCAATGATTGTGCATGTGGACGGACAAATGCAAATTGGAGTTCATGCCGTGTACAATCTCAACTCAATGCTACCGTCTATTCCATTGGATTCGGTCCAGTGTCCTCTTGCGCCATGGCAAACGGTACATTACAAGATATTGCAAAATGCGGAAAAGGTCAATATTATTCGAGCACGAATGCAACGTTGCTTGCGTCATTTTATCAAACGATCTCTCAACAAATTCTCAATTTAAGTTACAAAGAACAGGTGGCATCGGCGTCAGGAAATTTCTCGACTACCTATCTTTATCCTGAATCTTATCTTGAAATAAATTACACCCCCCTTGTACCTTCAGTTGAATTTGGAAAAATACCCGTTATTGTTGAAAGCCCACGATTTAACAATACGATCTCGGAAATTATTATTACGATTCCTCAAACAGTGACCGTCTATGATGCAAAAGTTACCTCGTATTCAGGAAATACATGGACGGATAAAGGATTGATTTATAACAATAATGCGTGGACAACGTTTTATAACCTCTCTACGTTCGGATCAAATTACCAAAAACTTGGAGATCCGTACACCATTTATCTTCCCGTTAATCTGATCAAATCGGGAGACAACACCATTCGTATTGGTACAGGAATTTCGCCATCAAACACAACGATCGGTTCTCCGGACAATCGAATAATCTATACGGTCGGAGTACCTCTTTCAATAAATTATACGGGTGTCTTTGAAAAAGCAGAAGGATGTTTATGGTCTTTGCAATTCGAAGACGGAACAAATACATCAATTCCTGCACCATCAACGTATATCGGCATCAAGACATGCGCATATAGCGCAGGAACTCATTGCGATGTCCAATTTACAACCGATGCAATCGACAACGCGTTATGTCATCTCTTTGAGCAACTTGACTTTGATGGAAACGGAAAATTATATGTCAAATTTGGTCCATCTGATCTTACTATTGATACCGTCTCCGTCGGAAAAATCCCCTTCATGTGGGGTCCAACAGTCGTGGAGGTACGGGTGTGGAAATAAAAGAGCATTACTGGCCTCCAGTCAAATTCAATATTCACAATAATAAAACTGACAAGAGGGTTGTCTCATCCGGAGAATGTCAGTCAGCAAAAAAAGAAATGAAGAATTTGAAGCCAGTAATGCAAGGAAAAAAAGGAATGTACTTTACCTTAATGACCATTGCCTTTCTTGTTATTTTTCTGTTTCTTTTTTTTATTCCCTCGTATCAACGACTAAGCGAAAAAACAACTGTAGTAGAATTGCGCGTCGAAGCCATGGACAACGTTCTCAAAGATGTTGAACGTGATATGGAACGTGGACTCTATATCTCATCTTTTCGTGGCTTATTATCAATGGAAGAGTATGTAACGGAAAAAGGAAGCTTCCTCGACAATTCACCAAAACGATTTTCTGAAGCCGTGCTCAATGGAACAATCAACGGGACGAATTCGACATTGATGATCTCTTCGACGTTTTCAAATTGGGTACAGAAAATTCAAACAGAAACATTGAAGTTTAACATCAATACTACAATTACTATTCATTCAGTTTCAATCTCCCAAGAGGATCCTTGGCATGTGGTGGCAAAAGCAAATGTGACCATTCAGATGAACGATGTTACAAATGTTGCGTCATGGTATCGAAAAGAAGAAGTCAAAACCATTCTTCCTATTTTCGATTTTGAAGATCCTGTCTATATCATTTATAGTTATGGACGAAGTGCAAATGCTATTGAGATCAGTCCGTATGAAAATAATTATACCTATTTGGTAAATGGAACCTGGAATACAACGAATGTGATGAAACACATTGAACATTCCTATTATGTCGCGAATACTCTCGCACCGAGTTTTTTAATGCGCTTTGAAAATAATTTAAGTAATTCATCAAATGGCATTGAAAGCATGGTGTATGTGCCAGAACTCAGCGATGAAGGTTTGATCATCAATTCTGGAAGCAGTATCATAGACTATTATTATTGGAAGCAAACCCTTAACGGTAATTACCGTATTAATTTTACGCCAAGTTGGGTTAAATTTGATCAACCTCATCTGGCACGGTATAACCTCACTACCCTCTCTTACGTCGGAACGTAGTGTAGTAGGAATCGTGTAGTAGCAAAGTTTATATATGAGTTCGTCGAAAGAAGTAGTAAAATACTATACTAGTATAAATAAGAGGTGATTATATGCTGAGAAAGGCACAAGCTGCCATGGAGTTCTTAATGACATACGGATGGGCTATTCTTGTTGTTCTTATTGCAATAGGAGCGTTAGCCTATTTTGGTGTCTTGAGTCCCGATAAGTTTTTACCGGATAAGTGTACGATTGGAACCGGATCCGGATTGTTCTGTGAGGATGCAACATCAGATGCAACCGCAGATACAGTAACACTACGAATTAAAAATATTGAGACTGACAGTGCATGGGTTGATTCGATAACACTCAGTACCCCGGCATGTTCGTTCGCAACTGCAAACACCCAAATCGCAGCAGATTCAACACATGATTTCGTGTTGGCGTGCGCAGGTGGATTAAACTCTGGCGACAAAATCAAAGGAGATTTGACCATTACCTATGACGTTGGTGCATCCGCAGGAGCTGGATTGTCAAAGTCGACGACAGGTCAGTTAGTCAAAATTGTTCCATAAGGAACTTTTTTTTATTTTTTTTATATTCTTTTTTTCTGAGAATCTATCTAATGAGTTTTATATCTCGTTGAAGAAACAGGATGTAATTCTCGTTCGTGTTTAACATGATTAAGATAACTAAATAATCCTACCGTTAACGCAACGGCAATCACCGCACTCGCGACAAATCCTCCAGCAAATCTTAATGTTGATCGCCTATCTGAAGAATATACGGCTTTTATATCTTCACGAAGCGTTTGATCTACTCGTCGAAAAGTTTCATCAATGTCCACCTCAAGAAAAAGAAGTTCACGAGATTGTTCTGGACTTGGAAAAGGAAATCCTCCAATTAATGCGTCAAGTTCTGTTGCCAAATGAGGCATATAATCAATACTTCTTCGTATTCGATGAAGGTGACCAAATGCATGTCGCAAATTAGACATTTCTATTTGATAATCATGAGCGTCAGGAAATCTCTCATAATATCCTTGTACTGAAGTAAGGGCATCCACAAGCTCATGGGCCATATGATCTATAGACGGTTCATTATCGACAACGAGCTGAAGATGTCCATGCTGCCGAGGAGGCATTGATCTGCCTTCACTCATTTGTTCAAACATATCTACATAGGGTTTCCACACTTCGTCAAAATTCAAATTGGTACAGAGAATTGAATACGCATCTTCGGCAATTTCTCCTAATACAAGAACCTCGACAAGTGTGTCCCACCGGTGATCTCGCAGTATAGGTACGTTATGAAGGATTTTTTGTAGTAAATCTTTGATCAAGTATGGTAACAACCCCAGCTCCGTATAATTTCTCAACAATAGTCATATGATGGAAAAGAAGTAGAAATTGACTTAAAAAGCTTCTGAGTTCCTCGAATATCGTAATTCAACTAATCCCGAAGAAAAAGATTTCGTTCCCACACATTTCAATTGAATCCGTTTATTGT
Source organism: Candidatus Woesearchaeota archaeon (assembly GCA_023255615.1). Lineage (GTDB taxonomy): Archaea > Nanobdellota > Nanobdellia > Woesearchaeales > JACQSR01 > JACQSR01. The sequence continues at coordinate 1,491 of JAHFLI010000020.1, read as the reverse complement.
TTTTCTTAAACAACGGAATTCCTTTACCAAGAATAATCGGATGAACAAAAATCAAGTAGTCATCAATCAACTCTATCAATTCATGAACAATCTCAGAACCACCAACAAGCCAGATATTTTTTCCCTTTTTATTTTTCAACTGTCGAACAAAAGAATGAATGTTTGTGGTAATTACCTTAACGTGATCAGCAACGTTTATCGTTTTCTTCTTTGAAAACACAACACATTCTTTGCGTTGATACGGAACTTCTTCAAAGCTACAAGCAACGTCATATGTTTTTCTTCCCATTATCACTGTATCAACCGATGCGTAAAATTCTTTATACCCATAATCTTGATCAGAAAACAACCAATCAATCTTTCCCTTTTCACCAGCAATGTACCCATCCAAACTAGTTGCAATATAGAGAATTAATCTTCGTTCCATACATCGCTCTCATCGATCACACTTTAAATCAGTTATGTTAACGGTTGAGTTTTTTTCGATGAAACTCTTTATTTTTCGAGATTAACATGATGTTCACTATTGAGAATTACATTGAATATTTTTTTTTCAAAACAGGAGGTTTTAAATAAAAGTACACCGTAACTGAGCATCAACCGAGAGGCACTCCAATGCTTTGTGTTAACAAGTATACTCAACAACATATTGATCAATGCCGTTCACGGATCAATGCACAGCTTTCCGACTACAAAAACCTGGTTACAACAGCGAGAAAAGTTGGGAAAAATGAAAAGTCACTGAACTCCGCCATTGAATCTTTTGAGTCCGTTTTCTTTAATAATATGGTTCTCCTTTTAGATGCTCTTTTTGTTCATAGAACTCGGGCAATAGAAAAAAAAGATGGTAATCCATTAAATGAAGTGAGGATGATGTGTAATTCCATAATGAATAACAATAATATTCTGTCTGCAGACAATACCATCAAGGTAAATCCGGCGAAGTCAGTGTTAAAATATAAAATCGGAGATCGCATTAAATTAAACGAAGCAGATTTTTTACTTATCTTCAACGCTTTTTTTGCTGAAATTGAACGTAAATATTCGTAAACAAAAAAATGGAATGGAGCAATCTATGACTTCAATAAAAGTAGAAGGGATGTCTGATTTACAACCAGGAGAAAATAGAACGGTGCAGGTCAATGGATTGTCCATTGCGTTCTTTAATGTGAATGGAGAATTATTCGCAATCGGAAATTCGTGTGCCCATCGAGGTGGCTCTTTAGGAGATGGATTTCTTGAAGGCGATATTGTTACGTGTCCTTTGCATGGATGGCAATATGATGTGAAAACGGGATCATGCGTCATGGTTCCTTCTGCATCCGTTCCTTGTTTTCCCGTCAAGAAAGAAGGAAATGATATCTTCATTGAGGTCTAAATGCCAGGCTCTGTCCTAAAAGTCAAGTAGCAGCCTCAAGTCGAGCTTCTCATCAGAGCAATCAACACTGACAAGAGGGTTGGCTCCGTCGGAGAATGTCGGTTATCAACAAT
>JAHFLI010000118.1 GCA_023255615.1 Candidatus Woesearchaeota archaeon | reverse complement strand
TGGATCAAGCTTTATATTTCCCAAAAGGTTGAATTCATAGAGTAAGATGAAAAAAAGAGGTCAAGTAACGTTGTTCATCATAGTAGGACTCGTGATGGTTCTTACGAGAGGATTATTTTTCTTCTTTCGGGCAACGGTAGAAACACCAAAAGATCAGATTGTCGAGGTTGAGACCTCTCCCGTTCAGCAATTTGTTACGTCATGCATTGATTCGCTCACGACGGAAGCAGTCAACACTATTGGAGAAAATGGAGGATATGTGAAAATTTCAGAATCTATTCGTGCAAATCCTAATTCTTATCTGTCCTATTTTGGTTTCGGTGATGCAATTTTGCCCTTTTGGTGGTATCAAGGAGTTTCTGCAATTCCACCACTTGATTCGATGACAACTCAGATTTCCGATTATGTTGAATCGAATTTAAAAATTTGTGTAGGCAATTTTGCCCCTTTGCGAAACCAGTTTACCATTGAAGAAAAAGGAAGGCCAGAAGCAATTGCTTCAATCAATGAAAATGATATTACAGTGTCTGTCAAATATCCATTGCAAGTGATCTCACTCTCTAATAATTCTCTTCAAGAGATTGAAGAATTTCATGCTGATTTGCCTATTCGATTGAAAAAAGTATATCAATTAGCGAAAGAAATCATGGATGCGGAGAATTCGAATAAATTTCTTGAGAAACGAACGATGGATTTAATTGTGCTTGATCAGAGTATTCCCGATACGGATATCGAAGTTACATGCGATAAACGAGAATGGTATTTACCACAAATTAAAGAACGATTAAAAAAACTCGTGAGCACGAATTTCCAATATATTAAAATTGCGAACGCAAAAACAACCGATAATACCTATGTTGAATCTCCTGAAGGTACTGGGTATAATCAATCATATTTTAATTACCACTATGTCTGGAACGTTTCAGAAAAAAATTATCCTGACATGCATGCAACCGTCTCGTACTTGCAAAATTGGCCGTTTTATCTCTATGCTCGACCATCTCACAATGGGATTCTGAGATCAAATTCTGAGGATGGATTTGATATGTTGGAGGGTCTTTGCCTTCATATTTGGCATTTTACCTACGATGCCGTCTATCCTGTTGTTGTTTCGCTGTATGATGAACAAACACCTCAACATCGTGAATTTCATTTCAATTTTGCAACTGATGTTTCGATTAAAAGTAATACGCCTCTGCGAGAAAATTTTGCCTCTTCCATTTTTGAGTTCAGCGATAATACGGTGCAGGATGAATATTGTCAATCGCCGAGAAATGAAGTGACTGTCTATACGCAAGATGCAGTGACCAAAGAACCCGTTCCAAACGTTAATCTTTCTCTGATCTGTGGGGGTTTTAATTGTCCATTAGGACCATCACAAATTCTTGGTTTTGGTGCAGCCGCAGGAGTCATTGAAAAAATGCCGTTTTGTGTATCTGCGTTTGTGAAAGGATCCGCAACAGGATATGCAGCATCTCAATTGAATATTCAAACAAGTTTGAAAGATAGAGCGTATACGTTAGACTTAACTCCGGTAAAAAAGTTTGCCACGATATCAATAAAAAAACATCAGGAATCACATCCAGCGGAATCTGTGGCACTTGATAATGAATTAGCATATATCCATATCGAAGGTCCAGATTATGCACAAGATTTAGTATATCCATTTATTGAGGGGAAAACATTCGATCTGCTCGCCAAGACTGATTTTACTTATAATATCACCATCTATATTGTTACCAATGAAAGTGTCCTTGGTGGATATCAAGCACAATGGAAACCATCGTGGGATTCAATGAAGAATGCCAATAGTATTACGTTCCATGTTATTCTCTCAGATGCGAAAGAAGAGACGGAAAAGTATAAATTCATCACTCATCTGAGTGAACAGTCTAAGAAAATTCCAGAGCCAGAATTCACATGAAAAAGAAGTTTTTTGCGATACTGATGATTTCGCTAATCATTATGCTACCGTTTACATTGGCAGAGATCAGTCAAACAACTTCAGAAACAACGCTTGAGGTCACGTTGCCTGATTACGTGAACACTCAGCAGATTGATATTACGGGAAAGAGTTCTCCGAATGCAAATGTTGAGTTGTTTGTGAATGGGGTATTAGTGAGATTAAATGATCCAACCTTTACTGGAGAAGACGGTCATGTTGCATTTTACGGAGTTGTGTTGCAGATTGGACAGAATGAAATTCGTGTTGTCGCGAATGGAAATAAGGAAATAAAGAAAATAGTAACCGTTGATACGAAAGCTCCAGTGTTGACTCTTTCTCCCATTAAAAATGTGACGTTCAGCAAGAACATTAATTTCACTGCGTCGTCATCGGAAGAAGGAACCCTGTCTATTTACTTTCAATTCAAAAAAGGAGTTGATTCAGTACCACCTCCGAAAATAACAGGATTGGTGGCAGATAAAATCGACGCAGATTCGGTGACTCTTTCCTGGAATGAAACGGACGAAAAAGATTTCTCAAAATATATCATGTACCGTGATGATGTTGGACCTTTTGATACGGTTTCTTCTCAACGAAATCCCTCATATACTGATAACAAAGTGGAACCAAGTAAAAAGTATACGTACTCTGTTTCTGCCATCGATAAATCAAACAATGAAGGAGAACGCTCTGATTCTCTCGATGTTGAAACGCTTCCTGGAGAACCAAGAAATGTGACGAAGCCTTCGCTCATTAATGTTTCTCAAGTGATTATTTCATCCGTCAAAGCAACATTTAATGCCACGAAAGGTTTTGCTGGAATATTTTCTCTTGATGAAGGTGATGGAACATATACCGTTACTTTTGAATTAAAAGATAAAGCAGGTAATAGTGATAAAGAAGTGAGAGAAATTCTTCTTGATACGACGCCGCCAAAAATTGAACTTACTTCTCCTCGTCCAGGAGATTTTGTCTATGAAAATTTTGCTGACCAGGTTAATTTTAGAGGGAAAACAGAACCATTTGCAAAAGTATATTTATTTATTGAACGTTCTCCTTTTGGTGTTGAGTTAAATAATAGTTTTGATGTTTCCGGATTATCACAAACACTTGAAACGTTGCCTGAATCTTCTCTGCAATCAGATTGCATTATCACAATAGGGAAGAGAAGAGAATGTAAGAGTGGAGCTGATTATACCACTCAAGCTGATGCTGATGGAAATTTTGTGTTTGAGAACGTTGATTTAACGTCCATAGCTGCTCTAGGGATAAATATCCAAGAAGTCAATCCGGGAAAACTTGATGAATTTACTCAAACAGGTACACCTTCAGCGATTGATGCACAGCGTCATCGATTTGATAGTAAAAAAGTCAATCTCTTGTTTATTGCAACTGATGAAGTCGGCAAACGAGCAATGAAGGATTCTTCCATTAATGTTGGAAATTGCTATTCAGGGGATTTTAAATTTGATGCAATTCCCTTAATTGAAGCGCAATCTCCGACGTTTTTATCTCCTGAGAGAATTTCTGAAGGGACAGAGCAGATTAGTTTTGCGTTTAATATTTCATATGTTGGCACCGCAGATTCCAAAGACGTTGTTATTTCTAATGTACAGATGTCTAATGCGTGCGATGATGTGACGAAAAGTCATCCAGTAACTAATTTATCATGTAAACTACTTCCGAGTTCCTGTCCATTGCGACCATTGAGTCCAGGATCGTCGATTTATTATGGAACCTGTAAAATTAAACGCTATCCTGATTTAAGCACGTGGACAAAGGGAGATTGGAATTCGTTGTTCAAAGCAGTAAAAGGAGAGGAATTATTATTTCCGTTTAAAATTACCGTTAATTATCGAGAGACTATTCCGTTCGAAGAGAGTGCAAGTTTTACGAATAGTCAAACTGTTAATCCGATCGTTCAGCAAGATATTTCTGGAAATCGTATTGAAACAATAAGTGGAGTACAAACGTTCTGTCAACCATTAGCGTATACGATCGACAACTCAAAAATTAATCCTCAGAATATTCTTCCCGATTGGTTATTGTATGATGCGGTTAATTGGTTGAATTCATCGATTTATTATATGGGAAAAGCTCAGGAATACGTTGATGGTGCATTACGCATTGCAGGATTTTCCTGTGCAAGCTCTATTGTGTTGATTTTTGTTTCTCAGGTTTATCGCCATTGGAGCTGTACGTTTGAAAGTGGATTAGATAAGATTACAGACGCAGTGGGTGAAAGTACTAGGTCACAAGATTGTCATACATGTTTGACTCAATCCCCTCTTGATTCTTTAAAGTTGCAGAAAAAATACAG
>JAHFLI010000001.1:6626-32859 GCA_023255615.1 Candidatus Woesearchaeota archaeon | reverse complement strand
TCAAAATCAAAAAAGAGAATTGTGGTATTAGAAAAGAATATCATTGGTGGGGAGGCGAGTTGGGCAGCTGCAGGTATGTTGCGTCCAGTAGCTGAAAGTTCACATAATGAATTTTTATCATTGTGTTTAGTAAGTAAATCTCTCTATCCAGAGTTTATTCGTCAGCTTGAGTCAGAAACTGGAATAGATATTGAGTATACTACTTCAGGAGGAATTCTGCTTGCGTTTTCTGAGGAAGAAATGAATGATCTTACAGAAAAATATTACCTTTCTCGTAGAAACAATATAGATGCACGGCTTCTTTCTCCTCAAGAAGTGTTGATACTGGAACCTTCTGTTTCTCCGAGAATTCTTGGTGGATTATCAATGCCAACAGATCATCATCTCAATAATCGAAAGCTCTGCGATGCATTAAATAAAGCATTGTTGCTCAGAAATGTCGAACTGATTGAACAATGTATGGTCAAAGGGTTTATTGAAAAAGAATCGTTGATATGTATTTCAACATCATTGGGTTCACTCCACGCACAAAACGTTATTGACTGTGTCGGTTCGTGGTCATCTTCTCTGCTACCAGAGTTTCCTGTTAAACCTATTCGTGGTCAGATGGTGAGAATGCGAGGGAAATTATTCAATCATGTTCTTTCTCGTCATCCATTTTATCTCGTTCCTCGCAAAGATGGGACGATTATTATAGGATCAACGGTTGAAGATGTTGGATTTTCAAAAGAAGTTACTGACGAAGGAATGAAATTTCTTGTTGAAGGCGCGCAAGAAATGGTACCTGCATTAAAAGAGTGTGAAATCATTGAGAAGTGGGCTGGATTACGGCCATTAAGTGTTGATCAGATTCCCATTATTGGAAAAGTGAAAGAAGGAGTGTATATTGCAACAGGCCATTACCGAAATGGAATTTTGTTGACGCCAATAACGGCTAAGATTATGCACGACATTATTCTAGGGGAAAAGGAAACTGAACTTTTTTCTCCACTGAGGTTCTATGAACGTTATCATTAATGATCAGGAAAAAGAAGTAAATGGAAAAACAGTTGATGATGTTATGAGGGAAATGAAATTAGATAGACGAAAGATTGTTGTTGAATTAAATAAAGTTATCATAAAGAAAGAGGAATTTGCACAGCAGAAAATACAGGATCATGATCGAATAGAAATTGTAACCATTGTAGGAGGCGGCTAACGTGAATTTAACCATAGGGAAGTATACTTTTTCCTCCAGACTTTTCTTGGGAACGGGGAAATATCCAACTAATGACATTATGAAAAGAGCACTTGATGTGTCTGGCACTGAATGTGTAACGGTTGCCATTCGACGAGTGAATCTTGAGGAAAAAGGAAATGTTCTTGATCAGATCGACTTATCAAAATATACATTATTACCGAACACAGCGGGATGCTCTACTGCAGAAGAAGCGATACGAATTGCACGATTAGCACGAGAAGTGTGTAACACCGATCTCATTAAATTGGAAGTCATTGGTGATCAACATACGTTAATGCCTGATACTCAGGCAACAATTGATGCAACGAAAATTCTTTCCAATGAAGGATTTACCGTGTTAGCGTATACCAACGACGATATTGTTGCTGCACAGAGATTAGAGAAAGCAGGAGCTGCTTCGGTTATGCCTCTTGGCGCACCGATTGGATCTGGTCTCGGTATTTTGAATCCTATCACTATTCGCACAATCATTGAACGCGCTTCTGTTCCGATCATTGTTGATGCCGGAGTGGGGACTGCGTCAGATGTTGCTGTTGCGATGGAATTAGGTGCAGATGGAGTATTATTGAATACAGGGGTTGCGCTTGCGAAAGATCCTGTCATGATGGCAAGCGCGATGAAGAAAGCATGCGAAGCTGGGCGAGAAGCATTTTTAGCGGGAAGAATTCCAAAGAAAACATACGGAATACCATCAAGTCCGACAGAAGGAGTGGTGAAATGAAACCATTTAGTTTGTATCTGGTTACGGAACAGGAAATTTCTTTGGGAAGGAGTAATGCTGAAGTTATTGAGTCCGCAATTACTGGTGGAGTATCTATCGTACAACTTCGACAGAAAAAATGGAATAAGGAAAGATATCTGGCTGATGCAAAAATTCTGGCTCGTCTCTGTAAAAAAAATAACGTCATTTTTGTGATCAATGATTACATCGATATCGCCCTTGACGTTGGCGCAGATGGAGTTCATTTGGGACAAGAAGATATGTCCATAATGGACGCAAGAAAAATGTGTGGGAAAAAATTACTCATTGGAAAATCGACTCATTCTCTCGAACAAGCACTTGTTGCTGAAAACGAAGGAGCTGATTATATTAGTATTGGACCTGTCTTTGAAACGCGGGCAAAACCATATACGATTGGGGTTGATGTAGTGCGTGATGTTGTCTCCCACGTACGCATTCCCGTGGTTGCGATTGGCGGAATTACATTGTCAACTATTCAAGATGTCATGGATACTGGAGCACACATTATTGCCGTGATTTCGGGTATTGTTTCTGCTCCCGATATTGAAGATCAAACAAAAAAATATGTTAACGTATTGAGGTGGAATCATGAACAACGAGAAATTACCAACTGAACAAACAATTACACGAGAATCGTTTCCAAATTCGCGAAAGAAATACGTCAAAGGCGAACTTTTTGATCTGCATGTTGGTATGAGAGAGATTTCTTTGTCCAACGGAGAAAAAGCAATCGTCTATGATACGAGTGGTCCCTATACTGATCCGACCATTTCTATTGATGTCAAGAATGGATTACCACGGCTTCGAGAATCGTGGATTATTTCGAGAAAGGATGTTGAACAATTATCTGAAATTACTTCGTTATATGGGAGAGAACGACTATTTCAAAGTGATCTCGCTCAGTTGCGGTTTCAACAGGTGAAAAAACCATTGCGTGGGCAGCCGGGGAGAAACGTTACTCAAATGCATTATGCTCGAAAAGGAATGATAACTCCTGAGATGGAATATATTGCTCTGCGCGAGAATCAGAAATTACAAGAGATGAGTAATGGTATGCGCGTGCATTACGGAGAGAGTTTTGGAGCGCATATTCCCAAGCAGATTACTCCTGAATTTGTTCGTCAGGAAGTTGCGGCTGGTCGTGCGATTATTCCCTCTAACATTAATCATCCAGCATTGGAGCCGATGATTATTGGAAGAAATTTTTTAGTGAAAATTAATGCAAATATTGGAAATTCTGCCGTTACCTCAAGCATCGAAGAAGAAGTTGAGAAGGCCGTCTGGGCATGTCGATGGGGAGCTGATACGGTCATGGATTTGTCAACAGGAAAGAATATTCATGAAACGCGTGAATGGATTATTCGGAATTCTCCGGTGCCTATTGGAACGGTTCCTATTTACCAGGCTCTTGAAAAAGTAAATGGTAAAGTTGAGGATTTAACGTGGGAGATGTACCGAGATACCTTGATTGAACAAGCTGAGCAAGGAGTAGATTATTTTACCGTGCATGCAGGAGTTCTGCGTGAATATATTCCTTTCACTAAAAAAAGAATAACGGGAATTGTTTCGCGTGGTGGTTCTATTATGGCAAAATGGTGTTTGCATCACCACCAAGAGAATTTTCTCTATACCCATTTTGAAGAAATTTGTGAGATCATGAAAGCATATGATGTGAGTTTTTCTCTCGGAGATGGTTTGAGACCTGGATGTATTGCTGATGCCAATGATGAGTCACAGTTTGCTGAATTGAACACATTGGGAGAGTTAACGAAAATTGCATGGAAACACGATGTGCAAGTTATGATCGAAGGTCCAGGTCATATTCCAGCGCACATGATTAAAGAAAATGTTGAGAAGGAATTACGGGAATGTTCGGAAGCTCCGTTTTATACTCTCGGTCCGTTAGTAACTGATATTGCTCCTGGTTATGATCATATTACTTCTGCGATTGGTGCAACGCTTATTGGGTGGTATGGAACGGCGTTGTTGTGTTATGTTACTCCAAAAGAGCATTTGGGATTGCCGAATAAAAAAGATGTGAAGGATGGTGTCATTGCGTATAAAATTGCTGCCCATGCTGCTGATGTGGCGAAAGGTCATCCTGCTGCACAATATCGTGATAATTTGTTGAGCAAAGCACGATTTGAATTCCGTTGGCATGATCAGTTTAATTTATCCCTTGATCCAGAGACTGCGCGGAGTTTTCATGATGAAACGTTGCCTCAACATGCCATGAAGGATGCGCATTTCTGTTCCATGTGCGGTCCTCATTTTTGCTCGATGAAATTAACGCAAGAAATTCGTGAACTTCCTGATAAAGAAGAAACGATTAAGTTGCCGGTTCTCGATTGAGTTTTGAGAAAACTTTATATAAGAGTTATACATCTTTGTATAAACGGTGATAATATGATTGAGGCGATAATTAAAAAATGGGGAAACTCATTTGGGATTATTATTCCCTGTAGTGTTATGAGTAGAGAACGTCTCCATGAAGGTGATACTATCAATATTGATATCATGCCGAAAAAGAGAATAGATGGTTTTGGTATTTTCAAAGGAGGTCCACGATTTCAGGAAGAAGATATCGGTCATAAGGAGTTTCTTTAATGATTTATCTTATAGATACTCACGCATGGGTTGAGTATGTTATTGGATCCACATCAGCAGTTGTCATGAAACGATTATTTGAGAATCCAAAAAATAAATTCATTACCTCAGAATGTTCATTGGCTGAAATTCGATCTTATTGTCTTATCAATAAACGAAATTTTGAAGAGGTTTATAAAATTGTGAAAAGAAACTCCATTACATTACCTGTCCTTCATTATCATTGGATTGAGGCGGCGAAAATTAGATTTGAAATTCGGAAGCGAGTTAAGGATTTTGGCCTGATTGATTCTATCCTTGTTGTCAAGCAAAATGAATTAAAAGCAACTATAATAAGCGGTGATTCCCATTTCAAAGGACAAAAAAATGTAATGTATATTGGAAAATAGAACTAGATGTGTTTTAACACGATATTTTTTGAACCAATTTGGTATCCTTCAGATAATGCATGATGAACGTAGGTTGTTGCTTGTTTGACCGATTCTTCCAATGATTGTCCTTTCGCAAGATATGCTGCAATTGCCGAGGATAATGTGCAACCTGTTCCATGAGCACGTTTTGGTAACCTTTTATTTAATAAGATGATGAATTTCTTTCCATCGTAGAGCAGATCTTGAATCTCTTTTCCCGGAAGATGTCCTCCTTTGATTAATATTGCGCTACAACCGAACCCATGAATTATTTTTGCTGCTTTTTTCACATCGTCAATTGATGAGATTGAAACTCCTGCCAAGATTTCCGCTTCATGAATATTTGGTGTTACGATTGTTGATAATGGAATCAATTGTTTGATTAAGCTATCCACCGCATCGATTTCTATTAATCGTGCACCACTTTCTGCAATCATAACTGGATCAAGAACTATTTTTTTGATTTTGTATTTTTTTAGTGATGCAACAACTGTTTTGATAATTTCTGCGTTTGACAACATTCCAATTTTAACTACATCAGCACCGATGTCAGAAAAAATTGCATCAATTTGTGCGGTAATGATTTCTAATGGGACATTGTGGACAGCACGAACTTCTTTTGTATTTTGCGCAGTGATTGCAGTAATGACGGAAGATCCATGAACTCCTAATGCAGCGAATGTTTTCAAATCTGCTTGTATTCCTGCTCCACCTCCTGAATCTGAACCGGCGATGGTTAATGCTTTTGGGATTTTCATAAGTAAGTAGAATCGTAAAGTGTATTTAATTCTTTATGATATTGGACGAATTTCATACACTGAGATTAATCCTTGTTGCAATCCCGTCGTTATTTCTGATCTAAATCTTTCTTCAACTTTATATCCAAATTGAGGTGGACATCTACTTTATATCGGTCATGCTGATGAGCAGCAATTTGCTTATCGATTTGAGATTGTTGTTGTGAAGATAGCATGTTCTCACTTTATTTTTTCAACTCCAACAGTAATTGGCAAGGGCATTGCATCTCCAAAAGTGTCAAAACGTCGAAGATCTTCTCGGTAGACGGGCACATAGAATCTATTTTTTACTTCTAACAAGGATGCATCGAGTCGTGCATCAGTTTCTTCGTTTTCAAATTGCGAAGTATAACTGCGCTCCTTTCTTCCTTTTTCTAATCCTTCGACATATGAAAAACCACCCTCTATAAGCCTCTGATGAAGCATAGGGTATTGATCTTCAGAGACATCAATATGCCAATCACCCATGTGAAGTCTATTGGAATCACGAGCTTCAGTTTTGAGTTTAATCCAATCGAAACGTGAATGATCATAATTTGCAGGCAAATTTCCACGGATATTTTTTCTAATTTCAGATTCGACAAGGGCAGTAATTCCTCTGACGCGTTCAATCGCTTGATCATGAGTCGTATTCATTTCTTCAACCGATCTTGACCCCATCGTTAAGATGTGGGTCATCAACGGCTCGATATTTCCTCCAATGACAGGATATACTGCATATCCCTGAGATGCAAAGTGATTGAGTAATCCTGCATCTGGTCTATATAACGCAACGTGTGTTTCTGGCATGGTAACCCTCCTCGGTTTCTATACCACTAGTAGGTAATAACATATATTTTAATATTAGGCCCCCCTTATGGGGGAGGATGAATGAGAACGTATTGGAGGATATTGGACTCACCAACTCAGAAGCGAAAGTGTATCTTGCTCTCTTAGAATTAGGATCAAGTCATGTTGCGCCTATTGTCAATGCTGCGGGAATCGCATATAGTAAAATCTATGACCTTCTCGAAAAATTACGCCAAAAAGGATTAGTATCCATGGTGATCAAAGGAGGAGTAAAATATTTTGAAGCTGCGCCAGCAAAACGAATTCTTGATTATATAGAAGAAAAGGAAAAGAATCTTCATCTGCAAAAAGAAGGGATTTTGAAACTTCTTCCGATTCTTGAAGAAAAACAAAAACAGTCAAAAGAAATTTCAGAGATTTCTTCGTACAAGTCAATGAAAGGGATTGAAACTATTTTTTCCGAGATATTAAAATCACTAAAAAAAGGAGAAGAATATTTTGTTTTCGGGGCAATTTTTGGAGCAACTGAAGCACAACGTATTTTTTTGCTGAATTATCATTTGAAGCGAATAGAAAGAAGGGTGAAATTAAAGATTTTATTTCATCGCGACGCACATTCAATGGCAAAAGCATACGAAGAAATGAAATTAACGGAAGTAAAATATCTTGATCCGCAGCTTGTTGGGCCTGCGCAAACAATGGTTGTTAAAGATTCCACGTTCATAATTTTGTGGACAGAAAATCCCATTGCCATTCGCATTGACAACAAGGAGATTACTGCAAGTTATAAGAAATATTTTGATTATTTGTGGAAAGGAGCAGAAATAACAAATACTTTCCGTTAACGACAAGAATATAAATGAGTAAAATATTCATAATGAAATGTATTCTTTCACCACCCGCAGCAGGAAAGCCGAGAAACAATTCAATGAAGTAAAGACCCTACGCTCCACGTCTTTACTCCTTTTCTCTTCGCTTCGTCGCTTTCCTTTATCGCATTCATCATTTCTTTATTACGAAGTATACCCACTTCTTCCAAAAGAAGTTCGTATTCATTTTTTGGTATAGTAATCATTTCCTGTAACATAGATTTATGGTGCAGTATTTACTTTATTAATGTTATGTTTATTGTAAGAGGGGAAGAATGAAAATCAAAAAAAGAAAAAATTATCCTTCGAGATAACCACGCATGAATCCTTCCTCTCCAACGGAGATGAGATCATCTTCAATGTAGGGTTCGAGGATTTCTTCGTGATAAATATCTTCTTCCTCCATCTCTTTTATTTCTGGAGTTTCTGCGAGGTATTGTTTAACATCATCATCAGTCATAAAATTCACCCCCTTTGCTTAAGGAAATGAATCGAGCGCGATTCAATAATATCGTTTCGACCATTTCTTGTTCCGACTTTTCCTTCTGTTTTCTCATGGCAATCACCTCTTTTGAAGGGCAGCGTTGAGCTCATTGGGGATGAGTATGTGCTGCGCCTTCTTTCTAGAATTCTGGGAAAATGAGTTTATATAGCTCACATCGAGGAGTCCAGTGGCTAGTGGATTGTTTTCTATATGGGATGGTATTTAGTGTTACTCTATCGTTAGTTATTGTTTTGAATATTTTTCATAAAACTGAAGTATTTCATCAGCTTTTTCTGGATTAAGAGAGTAATGTGTTTCTCCTGTTTTCTTTGCACCAATGAGCCAACCGTCTTGAATCATTTCATCGATTGCTTGCCGCACTGTTTTGTCTCCTTTCAGATGAGAAGGTAACCCTCCAAGAATATGCTCAGTATGTGAACCTCCCCATTTTTTCCATTGAACGAGCTTTCGTATAATCCGTGCTTTTATCTCGATGAGTGTCAGTTCCATGTCCGTATGGAATGAAGAGAAATATATTAATTATGCAGTAAAATTCTCCGGAACAATATTGTTCCAAAATAGGAATATTTATAAACGTCAGAATATCTCTCGAAATTATGCACGATCAATCACTCTTTATCGGATTTATGGGAGACTCACCAACCATACGAGTCTTCGACTACCTTCTGACGGAAAGAGAACTGGACTTTTCGATTACCGATATCGCAAAAAATGCAGCGATCGGAAGGACGACATTGTATAGAATTTTTGATAATCTTGTCACGCATAACATCATTGTTCCTACGAGGATTATTGGAAAAGCAAAATTGTTTAGACTGAATACCCAAAATAATAAAATACAAAAGTTAATAGAAATATATGATATGATGACCATCCACGAACTCAAAAAGAAGAAAATAAAAGTCATTGCTTAACTTTCCATTTAGAAAAAGTATAATTCCCTGTCCTATTTCACAAACGCTTTCTTCACGACAACATCTTCAACTGGTTTATCATTTGAACCAGTTTCAACGTTTCCAATTTCTTCCACAACATCCATGCCATCAACTACTTCACCAAAAACAGAATATTTTCCGTCCAATAAGGGTTGTGGTGTTAAGATAATGTAGAATTGAGATCCTGCCGTATCTGGTCCGCGACTCGCCATTGCAACGATTCCCGGTTTATCATGTTTAAGATCTGAGGAAATTTCGTCTTTGATCGTGTATCCAGGACCGCCTCTCCCTGTTCCTTCTGGATCCCCTCCCTGTATTACGAAGCCTTTAATCACACGATGGAAGATAGTTCCGTCATAAAATCCCTTTTGTACTAGAGATTTGAAATTTGAAGAAGTAGCGGGTGCTTTGTTCTCAAATAATTGAATAGTAATATCTCCTTTATTTGTTTCAAGCACAACTTTTGTCATTCCAGGAGTTCCCTTTTCGGAACATGAAATCAAAAAAAGTATACATACGAATCCTACGATCATCTCTTTTTTCATACCGTAGTCATTACGTGAGAGGTTTAAATAATTTATGATTAAGTGGGTGAAAGAAAAGTTCTAACTCCATCGCATGAACTTAAGAGTCTCTTTTGGTTTTTATCTTAGTGATTATAACCCCAATTAAAGCTCCTATGAAAAAGTAAAATATGCTTGTTATAACAATATGGATAACCGAAATATCAAATAGTGAAGCTAAACGAAATGGTACTAGAACCTCGATAATCTTAGTTGGAAGAACGCAGACTGATGAAGAAAAGAATAGTCCCTACACGTAACCATAACGGTAATTCTTTCCAACCCATAAAAAGGAACTAAAATCTTAGCTATTTAAAACTTTCGACACCGCCAACGAAGAAAAATTTCCTTCCAATCTTAGAGAAAGTTTAATAAACTCCGTTTTGAGAGAAAGAGGTTATGATTGGTGTGTATATTACGTGCACGGATAAAAAAGAGGCAAAGAAGATTGCGATGCATCTTCTGAAAAATCGCCTTATTGCATGTGCGAACGTTTTTCCAACCGATTCGTTCTATTGGTGGAAAGGAAAAATTGTTGAAGATAAAGAAGTTGTTCTTTTTGCCAAGACATTAGATTCAACCTTTCCAGAGATTATTGTTGCCGTCAAAAAACTTCATAGTTATTCTATTCCGTGCATTAGCAAGATCCCCGAGAACGCAGACCTTGATTACCTCGAATGGCTCAAGGGTGAAGTAAAATGAAACTGTACCAAGAGTATGAAGAGGTGAAGCGATTAGAGCAAATCATGACTGTTCTCGTCGAGGAAGGTTTCGGGTATATTGTTGATTCTATTCGTATGAAGAAAGAACTGCCTTTGCATAAGAGAGTAACCCATACGTTTAATTCGAAGTCAAAACCATTGCCACCAGAAGTCAGATTGAGAAATACTCTTGAGCGTCTTGGCCCGACGTTCGTAAAATTTGGTCAAGTGTTGAGCGTTAGACCAGATCTTGTTCCTCTTCGGTATATGAAGGAGTTGGAAAAACTACAAGATCACGTGAGACCAACGGCATTTTCCAACATTAAATTCATGATTGAACATGAATTAGGAAGAAAAATCAATGAAGTCTTCAAATATGTTGATCCCATACCTTTAGCATCTGCTTCTCTTGGTCAAGTTCATCGCGCAAAATTATTGACTGGGGAAGATGTTGTGGTGAAGGTCCAGCGTCGTGAAGCTGAAGCCATGGTAGAATCTGATGTCAACATTATGCGTTATTTAGCAGAACTTATCGAGAAACATGTTGAAGGCGCAAGAAAATTTAAACCCATTTCTGTCGTGGAAGAATTTGCGAAATGGACACGAAACGAGTTAGATTACAAAACAGAGGCGCGATATGCACGACGATTTCGTGGGATGTTTCAAGGATCAAAAGAAGTCTATATTCCTGAAGTGTATGATGATTTTTGCTCTCGTCGTTTAATGGTCATGGAGTACATCGATGGCATTCCCTTAAGCGATCTTGAAAAATTAAAAAAGAAAAAAGTCAATATTAGAAAAGTAATGGAGAATGGATTAAAGGCCGTATTAACACAGGTCTTCATTCATGGTTTTTTTCATGCTGATCCTCATCCCGGCAACATTATTGTTATGAAAAATAATGTGATTTCCTTTGTTGATTTCGGTATTGTGGGATATTTCGACAAAGAAATGAAGTTGAAATCGAGCGATCTCTTTATCGGGATCGCAGAAATGGATCCTGATCGTATTATTGAATCGCTCATGAGCTTTGCTGCAATTCCTGATGGATTTGATCGTGAAGCGTTTAAGCAGGAAGTGATTGGTGTTACCGCGTCAATCCATGAGAAGGAATTCAAAAATATTAATGTGAGTAAAATGCTTGAAGAGGTCTTGGATATCGCCTACAAGTATGATTTACGGATGCCGACAAGTTTGGTTCTTTTCGGTAAATCAATCATCACGTTAGAAGGAGTTGGCCTGCGCTATGATCCTGACATCGATATGATGAAAATTATTACGCCGTTTGTGGAGAAAAAATTAGCAAAACGGTATATCATCGATAATATTGCGTATTCAACACAAAAGTTTACTCGTTTCATTACAGAACTCCCGAAAAAAACTGATGCGATTCTTGATCGCTTATCAACAGGAAAATTTGAAGTCGATATTGGTTCGAAAGAAGTAAAAACGTTAGCTCTCGAGATTGATCGTTCATCCAACAGAATTGCGTATGGAATGATTATCGGTGCGTTTGTCGTTGCCGGTTCTTTAGTTGTGCATGTTGGTGAACCGTTATGGTTAGGACTTCCTTTGATTTCTCTTGTCTTGTATGGATTGGCTATTTTTACGTGCTTCACGCTTTTTACGTCAATAATGGAAGAACGAAAACTACGAAATGGGTGATTCTATGGATGAAGATTTGAAAAAAATAATTAAATTAACGGAAGAAGCACTAAGTATAACGAAAAAAAGAGCGAAAAGTGAGTATCAGAAATTAAAGAAAAAAGGATTGAACAAAGAACAGATTGCAAACGTGTCAAAGAAAGTTGCGGTGCACGCGTACAAAGAAGGAAAGAGATTAAAGATCGTTTATCAGCGCGAGCTGGAGAATGCAATGAATCGGTTAGAGAAAGTTGCCATGGCAGAAGCACGTGTTATTGCTCGACGAGTCAACGATATTAGGAAGAAGTAGAATTACAACGAGCTCACAATCATGGTGCCGCCAATAAGTAAGAGGAGTGATCCCGTGATGAGTAGTTTGATCATTGTTGATTTTGTTATTTCTTTGAAATAGAATAATCCCCACGAGACGGTCACCAGCAGGGAGAGTGCTGTTAACGGAGTCGTGAGCGCAAGCCCGATTTGTTGAACAGCAAAAAAGCTGGCAAAATTCGCAATATTCCATAAGACACCAGCGCCTATGCCAGGAATTATCGTTGAATATGTGAGAGAATCACGTTGGAGAAGATAGATAAGTAGGGTAGTTACTCCCACTCCGATGGACATGGGAAATAAAAATTCTATCGGAGATAGTGACGTCATTTTGAATGGATACAAATATACTCCAAAAAAGAGACCGGCAAGCAATGAGAGTGCAATTCCTTTCCAGGATTTTTCTTTCGATGTCGGCATTGTTTTAGTAATGAATCTCACGCCGATGAATTGAATAATTATACCGACAATAGCCAACCAGAAAAGATGGAGAGTTTCTCCAAAGAGAAGTCCGCCAATGAATGCTGCCGGAATTGACGTTGCTCCCCACAGCGGATATGCTCGTGCGATTCCTGCACGACGGATCGCAAAGACTGAAATAATATTTCCGATTGCCCATAATGCACCAGAGATTATGGCAAGAAGAGAAAAATGAATAGTGTGAGTAAGCAGAGCAAAAACAAGGGATGAGAGAAAAATGCCCATGCCCATCATTAATTGCAGAGAAAATGGACTCAGCTCATTATGTCGTCTTACTGGTATGAGATACGAACCCCAGCACACAATGCACACCATAACGGCAAAGAGACCCTCAATAAGTGCCATGTGAAAATGATTCAAAGAGCATATATAAGATTTTTTGTTTTACAATGAGAATTGTCTTTTGAACTTTCCATTGTAAGATGCCGATCCTTCTGCTCGTTCAAAAATGATTTGACATATTTTTGTTCCTGCGTTGATTCTCAACGTATTTGGTGAGTTGTTGAATATTTCTAACGCTTGTTTGTTTCGTATCCCTGGCTGAATAAATGCGGCTGTCATGTGGATTTGTAATCCTAGGCGAGCATATCGTGATCTACCACCTAACCATGCCGCCATATTTCCTGACAACGAGATTTTTTCTTTAGTGATACCGATAGCAAATCCATAGGGAGGAAGAAGCAATGCATTTGTTTTTACTTTTTTCATGTGTTTTGTATACTCTTCTTCAATATCAATAACTTCTTTCATTGATTTATTATAAATCAAGAATTCATTTGCTAATGAAAGATCATACGATGCAGGTCCAAGATTCTTTTTGTTGAACGGAGATATTTTTACATTTCCTTTTTTTATTTCATCGAGAATTATATCACGAGTAAGTATGGTCATAGAAGATTACTGAACAAGTAAGTTTAAATTAATTGTGATTTACCCATAATAATTTCTAAGATAATACATTGCAACTCTGCAGGTGTCTAAAAAAGGATCATACGATCCATGCCTCCGTTGAACAGCGGTAATGTTTCATTGGCCCTAATAGCAACTATTGCCATTTCCGTGAGGTCATGCTCTATCACAATAATATCTCCTCGTTCCAATGCTATTCTCAGTCTTTTCGTGTAGGGTTCCAACAATGCATGCAGACCCTCAACTCTATCCCTTCTTGGTTGACTAAGTAAAATATCTGCCACCTTATGACCTGCCTTTATCGCGTCATCTACGTGATGAGGACGATTTGTTTTATGAATTGGTTGGTGCATGTACTAACAGAGAGAAGAAAATGTAATTGAATTCTTAAACATTACGTTGTCTATTGGCCTGTCCAATGATTATTAATCACTGACATTCTCCAACGGAGCCAACCCTCTTGTCCGTGTTGATTGCTCTGATGAGAAGCTCGACTTGAGGCTGCTACTTGACTTTTAGGACAGAGCCGTTATCTATTTAATTACCGTTCCCTTGAAGGGTTTTTTTGAGAGAAGATTCTCAAGATTGGGGATATCTTTTCCGATGATCGTCACTTTGAGTTTGAGCTTTTCTGCACCTTTTGCGGCAATAGGGTCGAAAGGCATGCTTAAGCCCGGAGTCCATGTGTTTCCAACCAATGAACGTAATTGTTTCCACGACATTTCTTTCAACGGTTTTGCCGTTTTGACTTTTCGTGGGTCAGCGTTATACACATATTCAACGTTACTCATATTAATCAGACAATCACATTTCATTTGTTTGGCAACTAACACTGCATCATAGTCAGTGCTCCACCCTGGTTTCCAGCCCGCCGCAATAATGATTTTTTTTTGAGAAGAGATTTTTTTTGTTGGATCAATAACGACAACGTCATAAGCATGTGTTCCAAACATTTCCTTGACTAATTCTGCGTTGATGCGCGTTGCGTGAATCCCAATCCAATCTAACGCTTCTTGAGGTGCATCTGCAATTTCCTTTAATGCTTCTTGATAATCTCTTGCTAATCTCCCCCCGCCGCAGAAAATAATAAATTGATGATTTGAATGTGCACATTTTAGAATTGTTTTTTTGAATTCACTAAGGAAAACAGAATCAACTTCTTTGGGAACAATGAGAGAGCCGCCAAGGGAAATGATGGTTGTTTTCATGAGGGAATTTGTGGTAATTCTTCTTTAATAATATTCGTATTTAGGATAGGGGCTCAATAATAATCTTGTTTCCTAATTTTGAGATAGCAATTTCCGTTTTTTCATCAAGCTTAAGTTGTTTTTCAAGATCGTTTGGAATACGGAATACTAATCCACTACCACTTTTTGAGAGATGGCGATAGAGTTTCAACGGTTCTGGCCAAATCCCAAGTTTTCGTGCAATCAATATTATTTTTGCAGTCTCTTGTTCAAACGGAAATTCCTCCCTACAGATAGTACATCGCTCTCCTTTTGTGATAAAGACATATCCTTCTATCTCAAGGGTAATGTCATCAACCTGTTCCATGTTTCCTTTTTCGCATACGTTACATCGTTTCATTTTCCTTCAGCTCCAGTTATGATAAATATTTCTTTGAATTCATCATCTTTTACGAGTATAAGTTTTCGACTTTTTTCTTTTACGTGGAAATATAGCTCGAACTTATTCTTTCCCGCCTTGTTTATCTTATAGGCCCTTTCAATAGCCGATCGTAATGCATCAATATCATAATCCCATTTCCTCATCCATGAAAGGATGAAGTGCTTGCTCGGTCGGATTGTATATCCATTCGTATCCATACAAATACACTACAAAAAGTGATGTTTTTGTTATTTATATACTTTGTGTTTCTTATACCCCCTAATTAACAGAAGCGTCCTCATTTGTTCGAAATCGAACATAATTATTAAAAAAGAGTTAAAAATTTTTCAAGGAATGTCACGATTAGAAGCAGTAGTTTTAACTGAGTTTCCTCGAGGAGCATGGTGGATGACTGGACTTCGAGAGAACCAATACCATGGAGATGATAATAAGCGTCGCTGTATCAGGGCAGGATTGACTCCGGATCAAGATGTTGGATATGCTGAACATTCGAATGTGGTTCAGCAGCTTCTTGTATTAAATAAACCATTTGTAGTATTACGTTTTCCAGATCAAGCCGCTCAATTACATCTGTGGGATAGTTTATTCAATCAAGATCATGGGATTGTCATGAATGGATACGGCATTTTACTTTCTCAATTCGGTGAAAAAAGAAGACAAAAAGAAGTTGAGATCTTTTCCCCTTTATATGAGGGGCTAGGAATCCCTCTTCACCGACTGGATTGTCCGGAAGCTGCATTGGAAGGGGGAGATGTCATTTATGACAACAAAAGAAAGATATTTCTTGCTGGAATTGAAAGCAGAAATAATCAACGAGGAATAGATGCTTTTTCAGAATTTTCTGGATATGCCGGTATTCCTATTCGTTCAGGATCTTTTCATATTGATACTATCACGGCATTATTACATTCTTCTAACGAATCAGGGGAGGGTCTCTTTGTGTATGTTCAAGGAACCATTCAAAATATTGAAGATGTTGAACGATTTGTTCGCCAGCATGGATATAAACCATTTCAATTAAACGCAAGCGAATTAGGATTTATATTTCGCAATAATGGGACAACGCTCTATGGTCCAGATGGAAAAGAAATTCAAGGTGAGAGTATGGTGGGTAATTTCTTGCAGACAAATTCCCATGTTCTCAGTCCTCACAAGATTAGCACTCCTGGATTTTATGATGAGCTTGGTGAGATTGGACTAACACATATCGTTACACCCCAAACCCAGTACATTATGTTTGCGTCAGGCGGTAATCGATGTGCTGGACAAGTCGTTACTGTCGATATTGATATGGTGAAAAGCGCATTTCAAAGTGGCATCGTTAAAGCATTTTATTTCCCGGGGGTTGGTTTACATAACAAAGAAACTTCTTTTTCTGGTCAAAATAATTTATCCAAACCCAATTAAGGTAACGCCAACAATAATTAACGCAACACCAATCCATTTTTCTTTGTTCATTTTTTCGTGCAGAAAGAATAATGAAAATAAACTGACCCAGATATAACTTGTTGATGAGAAAGGATATAAGACGGAAAGATCGCCGTGACTTAAGGCCGGAATAAAGAGAAGAGTTCCGCACACATAACAGAATCCGCCGAGTAGAAGATAATAATTCTTTACCAACGCAATCGGATTCCATGTTGCTTTGGCAGAACCTTTTTTAATCATTAATGCGCCAAACGATCCGATAAAAGAAGCTAATAATACTAATCCTACTGCGGAGAGTTCAGTTTTCATGTGCGATTCCTTGTTTTGATGAACCGATGCCGATGGCACTAATTCCGATGATAATGACTGCAATCCCTATCCATTTGACGATACTTATCATTTCATTTAGAAAATACGTTGAAAAAATTGATACCCAAACAAAACTTAATGCAATAAAGGGATACAGAACAGATAATTCACCGCCTTTGAAAGAAACAATCATGAGAATTCCCGCAGTGAGATACACGATAAACCCTGCGATGAGATAATAATTGGAGAGCAAACTTTCAAGCGTAAATCCTGGCGATCCGAGTTTGTACAGAAGCTGACCGGTTGACGTTAATACTGTTGCAAGAATGATGACGAGTATTGCCCAGGTTTTTGTGGCCATCGAAACCTGCGATGGTGAGCCTTTATTTATAGTTTGTGTCTCGAGAAATGGCGCCATATCATTATCGTGATACCAATCAGTAAAATACAGACTACGACAATGCTGATCGGCTCCGTAAAGTCTCGAATACGATGCCATTGAGTTCCCAGAACAAATCCTGCTGCGGTGAGAATGAATGACCAGAGGGCAGCGCCAAGAATAGTATAGAAAGAAAATTTGAAGAAGTTCATTTGTGCAATTCCTGCGGGAATTGAAATGAGATGGCGAACAACGGGGATGAGACGCCCGATAAAGATCGTGATGGGACCATTTTTTTTGAAAAATTCTGTTGTCCACGTTAAATCTGATTCATCCATTAATACATACTTTCCTATTTTTTTTACCAGAAAGAGTCCCCCTTTTTGCCCAATCCAATAGGAAATGGTTGATCCGATCCATGATCCAAGTGTACCGGCCGCAACAACGATCCAAAAATTCATTTCTCCTTGAGCAACGAGAAATCCTGCAAAGGGCATGATCAGCTCGGAAGGCAAAGGAGTAATCATACTTTCAAATGCCATGGCGATGATGATACCTGCGTAACCAAAGAGAGAGATTAAATGAATAATAAACTGACCAATTGCGCTGAAGATATCTGCGAGGAAGCTCATCTGTTGAGAAGTCAGAGAAATCTATTTAAATGTTCTGACTTTAAGAGAAGAAGGTGATCGCATGGCTGCAAAGAAAAAAAAAGTTGTCAAGAAAAAAGCAAAGAAGAATGTGTGTGAATTTTGTTAATTCTTTTTTAATCTTTTAAGAGAATTTCAATCACAGCTGCGAATGCAGGACGCGCAATGAATACTCCGATGGAATAACCCAAAATAGTGGTTATTGCAAATCCTTGAACTAATCCTGCGCCTGCCCAGATTAAGGGAACAAGAGATGCTGTGTTGGTTAAAAATGAACCGAAAATAATCGCGAATGCATTCTTTATTTTGTCTTTCCATCCTAACAAGGATGCCGTTTTTCCGGTAATTGTTTCGTCAGTAATAATAATTTGATGATTCACACCAGAACCAACAGTGATAATGATACCTGCGATTGCTGCAAAACTAATGTTCCAGTTAATAAGTGATGCTGCCCCCAAAAGGATAATCAATTCGCAGAGCATGGTGATCATAATCGGAATGGAAACGGTTAACTTTCTATATCGCAAAAAGATCATTATCCCAACAGTCAGAATAGCAAGAGCACCGACAAGCAATGCGTTATTAAGGAATTCAACCCCCAGCACCGGAGAGATGGTATTAATGCTTGTAATATCCAACTTTACGGGCAAGATACCAGTCGAAAGAATCGTTTGCAATTGCTTCATGTCGAGCAATGAGTTATAGGCTGCTGCTTGCTGATTGGCGCCTTTTCCAAATCCTGTAATCGACGTTGTTCGTTGTGTGCTATTTTTGAGGCTTGCATCGATAAATAAGGAGCGTACAGACACATCATCAAGATAAAATTCTATTTTCTCCGATAACACTTGGCTGTTTCCTGTATCAACCACGTCGAGATGTTCAGTAATTTTTTGATGTCGTAATGCTGCAGCTTCATTGACGGTAATTTCAAATCGATAACCGCATGTCCATTCATTCCCGCTTTGACCGCACTTTATTCGAGGATCGAGACCAGAACAGGATGGATCTCGGCAGATGTATTCAATTTGATCTCCGCTAAATACGGTTTGATTTGCAATTTTTGCTTCAAACTTTCCTTGAGATGCGAGTAATTTGCGCACTTCAGATTCAGATGCGCCGGCAATTTCAACCAGAACGAATTTGTTTCCTTCAAGGTCAGACGTACCTCGAATGACGAGGTCGCTTAATTTGTAGACATCTAAGCGCTGTTCGAGGATAGAGAGTAATAAATCGAATTGTTCTGCACTTAAATTTCCTTGAGGCTTGAGAAGAACTCGCGTTCCTCCTTCCAAATCAAGTCCTTTCTTGAGGTTCGACGTTGGAACATCATATAGTTTTAATCCAAGATCTGCAGCACCGAGAGAAATCTCTTTTGTTTTTTGTCTCGTTTCTTTTACCTTTTGAATTTCAGGAACAAGTTTTATGGTTCCATTAATAGTCTCATTGACCATCACTTCCTTATCAACGTCAACAATCTCCGTCTCGTTGGTTGGTTCTTCAATAAATCCCTCCTTGACGGTCAAATGATAGGGTTTTTTATTTGTCTCGATTAATACGGTTTTATTTATTTCAAGTGGGCCAACTGCATCATAGAATTCATCAACCGAATTGATTGGTTTATTGTTTACAGTCGTTATGTATTCTCTCTCGACTGGCCTTGTTGTTCCCACCGGTGTTGACATTCCCGCATCATAGGCAGCTGAATCAGGTTCAACACTTCGTATGCCTGCTCCATGACGGAACGGTTTTGGATTTAATGCGACGATAGCAAACGCTATGAACGCGATGAGGACAATTACTCTCCAGTTGGTGAAGATCTTCTTAATTTTTGGGTTCATGTTTCTTGTCTAAATACATTCGTAGGAGACCAACGTTTTGGATCCATGTATTTATTGCGTCAATAATCAATCCGATGAAAATAATAATCATGATTTGTCGAATGACTTCAGAATGGGAAACAATCATTCCCACTGTTACTGCTGCCATGGTTGTTCCAGCAGTCATTAATCCTGTTTTGATGGATGAATAAATTCGTTCCATTTCGGTTAATTCTTTTCGGCGCAAGACGCGATTGGTCAGGAGAATGTCAGTATCAACAGAGTAACCAATGAGCATGAGAAATGCAGACAATCCCGCGGTTCCGACGCGAATACCGAGCAGGTTAACGATTGCTAACGTCACGATAATATCGGAAAATGCGGCGAGGATGACGGCAAGACTTGGTACAAATGTTCGAAAGAATAAAAAAACAACAATAGCCATTAAAACAAACGCAATGCCTAACGCGATGAAGGTTTGTCTAAAGAACGATGCTCCTAACGATGAATCAATAAACTCATAACTGTATTGTCCTTTTTCAATCTTCTTGCCTGTAAAGTCAGAGATATGAGAAATAATCTCATCAATTTTTTGTTGATTTGATTCCTTGAGATCGATGTCCACAATCAATCCGAAGTTCGTTGAGGATTGCCTGAATGATTTCACAAAGATATCGTTTTGAGGATATTGCTTTAAGAGATAATTTTGAAGTGCGAGATTGTCAATTTCTTTATCGAGGGGAATCGCAAATGAAATTCCCCCTTTCAAGCTGACATCCCTATTGATGAAATCGCCATCGTTGTGGACTTTCAACCCAATAAGAAGAATAGCAATAAGGAGCATTCCAAACGGAATGATGAGAAGGGCTTTGTAGTACTTCTCATAAACGTACTTTATCTTGTCAAGTAAGCTTGAAGGTTTTGGTGATTCATCCATAACTATTTCCCTGAAGTTTCACAGAAATAACGGCTCTTTTTTAAAGGTTTAGACTTTAAACGAGGAAGCTGCTTTCACAAAATTCACAAATAATGGCTGCGGCTTTAAGGGCGTAGAAGTAAATTCACAGTGATATTGCACACCCATGAAAAAAGGATGATCTTTGAGTTCAAGGATTTGCATGATAGGCACATTGGGTGCTTTGCCACTAAACACCATTCCTTTTGATTCCAGATGTTTGATATAGTTGGGATTGCATTCATACCGATGTCGAAATCGCTCGCGGATTTTTGTTTTGTTTCCAAACAGTTGATATGCTTTCGTTCCGGACTTGACTTCAACATCTCTTCCACCTAATCGCATCGTTCCGCCAAGGAGATCGACCTTTAGTTGTTCAGGAAGAACATCAATAACTGGATCTTGAGCTTTTGAATCAAATTCAGTGGAGTTTGCGTTTTTAAGATTACAGACGTTACGTGCAAATTCAATGACAGCAATTTGAAATCCTAAGCAGATACCGAGATAAGGTATTTTATTTTTTCGCGCGTATTCAACGCACGCAATTTTTCCCTCTGCGCCTCGTTTTCCAAATCCACCAGGAACGATAATTCCAGAAACGCCTTTCAATTCCTCTTTCAACTCTTTTTTTCCTTTTTCGATTTCCGTTGTTTCAATCCATTTGATATTCACTTTTGTTTGTAATACCGAGCTTGCATGTTCTAATGCGTTAATGATGGACGCATACGAATCGCGAATTTCCGTATATTTTCCCGTCATCGCAATGGTGACTTCTGATTTCGGACGAAGAAGATGGTCAACAAATTCCTTCCATTGCGCAAATTCCTTTTTTTCTTTTTCTTTGTCTTTTGTTTTTAATCCAAGAAGAGCTAAGACTTCCTCATCCGTATTATTTTGTTTGAGAATAGAAGGAATCTCATAAATGGAATCGCAGTCGTGAATTCCAACAACATGATTTGGTTTGACGTTCGAGTAAATGCTGATCTTTTCTCTTATTTTATTCGTGATCGGAGAATGTGATCGGCACGCAATAATTGAAGGTTGAATACCAAAAGATATTAATTTGTTTATTCCTAACTGGGCTGCTTTTGATTTTTGTTCTCCTAAAAATTGTGGTTCAAGGATGTAGGTTAATGCGATGAAACAAACATTTTCTCTGCCTTCTTCGTACGCGAGCTCTCTCATTGCTTCAATGAAATAAGAATTCTCGAGATCTCCAACAGTTCCTCCAACTTCCACAAAAATAACGTCTGCTTTTCTGAGCATGGCTAAATTTCTTAGGAATCGTTTAATTTCTCCTGTCACATGAGGAATGATTTGGACATCTCTGCCGAGATATTCTCCTTTTCGTTCCATGCGCAAAACATTGGTGAAAATTCTTCCGCCAGTGAGATAATTTTCTTTTGATAACGTGAGGTTGAGGAATCGCTCATAATTTCCTAAATCCATATCGGTTTCTGTTCCATCATCTAAGACAAAGACCTCTCCATGACGATAAGGATTTAATGTGCCTGCATCATAATTTAAGTATCCATCAAATTTAACGGGAGCAACATTCAATCCTTTCATTTGAATGAGTTTTGCTAACGACGCAGAGAAAATTCCCTTTCCGAGCCCAGACATGACGGTTCCAAACACCACCACGTATTTTGTTTTTCCCGGTTTATATCCTGGAGGAATAGGCGTGTAGAATTCGTGTTCTTCGGACTTCGATCCAATAGATGTCAGTAGATCATTTGTCATTCCCAACCCCAATTATTTCAGGCAACGGCTAGTATTTAAGGTTTGTGATCCTACTTTTTAGAGATAGCCCAATCTCTTTAAGCATCCTTTCAAGTCCTTGTAATTATTTTTTCTGTCAAGAATACAAAGAATTTTTATATAAGGAGAATCAACCAGATAGATTATCCTCTTTTCTTTATTATTCTCATTAAAGCGAATGCGAAAAAGAACAAGATCATAGCCAATGATTCTTTTAAACCTAAAAGGGTTTAATTTGAGGAGTGTTAATTTTTCGCGGGCAATCCTTTTTGCATTTTCGTCGAGTTCACTCAACTGATCGAGAAATAAATCAGATGATTGAAGGATAAATTCCATTCTATTATTTTAATCGTTCAAAGATTTCTTTCTCCGTACGCCACAGTCTTTTCTTCTTCGTTACCTCAAGAACTTTTTTCAACAGGACTGCTTCTTCCTTTGTTAATTTCTCTGCGTGGATTTTTTCTCTGAGTGATTCTTTCACTAATTCCTGAACATTGACGTATCCATTTTTTTCTGCGTATTTCTTCGCTTCGCTTAGAAGATTTTCTGGAAGTCGAACGTTTATTTGTCCGTTCATGCTCCCATTTGATACCATTTGGTATTTAAAACTTTCTTCCATATCAACCACCTCTGACTCGGGAAAGTAAAGGGAATTAATAAGCGTTTTCCACGAAAATCCGGAAGAAAAACATACTTTTACGCACCAAAGAAATACTGCCACAGTCCAGAATACACTTGGAATCCGTCAACTCCTGGTAACGGCAACATATTCAGAATAAAGAGAAACCCATTAATGTAGCGAGCCATAATGAGAACAGGAGTATATTTTTTGTCAAAGAGTTTTTTGGACAACGCAAATCTGCATAGGAGCCATAGGATTCCATGAACAGCCGGACCGGCAAACGCAATAATCGCAGATTCGAGAGGGGGTGCCGGACCATGTGACACAAATCCAGGAATGAAAAAGATAAAAGGAAAATTAATCATTCTCAAGACTACTCCCAATAATAGCATCCCATATGCAGCATAAAATGTTGCGGGAATGCCGAATGCCATCGCCGTTAATTTGTGCCCAAACTCATGAAGAACAACTGCAGGACCGACGGCCATCACTGCAAATTTGAAATTTTGTTGATTCAGTATTCCGGCTTGGAGTTCTTTTAAT
This sequence comes from Candidatus Woesearchaeota archaeon, assembly GCA_023255615.1. Lineage (GTDB taxonomy): Archaea > Nanobdellota > Nanobdellia > Woesearchaeales > JACQSR01 > JACQSR01. The sequence continues at coordinate 9,245 of JAHFLI010000001.1, read as the reverse complement.
GGATCATATTGTTCTTGTGGCGCAGAGATACGAAACATATCTTTGAAAATATAGCCAAGCGCTAATGACATGATGACGACATCAATTAATTCGAACACAAAAAGATCAGGAGACACTGAAATACCGAGCAACGGCAAAATTTCTGCACGAGTTGTAAATAAGACCATGACAAAAAGAGCTATCGTGTTTTTATATAGTTTATGGTTAGGAAATATTTTTTGAACAATACACGCGATATCCGGATTCACGAGAAAGAGTGTGCACATTGCCAAATACGTCTTTCATTTTCTGTTCTAATGATTTACCTCCTTTTTGATGTCGTGCAACAATCTGTAATGTTCCGTTTTTTTTCATGTGTTCTTTTGCCTCTTCAATGAGTTGGAAGCATATTTTTTTGCCGGCTTTTTGTGGGGGATTTGAAAGAATGCAATCAAATGACTCTTTGATACGGTCATACAAATTTGATTTTATGATTTTGATATCAGGACAATGATTTTGTGCACAATTCTTTTCTGCAAGAAGAAGTGATCGTTCATTAATGTCCGCTAACGTGATCTTTGCTTTTGGGTTTATTCGTGAAGCAATAATTCCTACGACGCCTATTCCGCAACCGATGTCAAGAATAGTTTGAGCATTTTTTATGTCCATCGAATGAATTAACACCTCAGTACCACGATCAATTTTGCCGATAGAAAATGTCGATGGAGCAGAGAGAAAAACAAATTGATAATTTTTAAAAGAATATGAGAAAGGTGTATGTTTTACAAAGGAGTGTGGTTTTTCTGAAAAATAATGCTCTACCATGGCATGATCCCAAGGATTCCGAGTAAATAACGATCCGTTGATTTCACAATGTCAAAGTCGTGTCCTGATAAAATAACACAATTATCGTTCATAAACACCCCAGCTGTATCTGATGAGCGGAAATAAATGACCGGTATTTTTGAATTTTCGCACGTTACGATTGGCCTATTTGCGCATGCTGCTGTTTCATTTCTTGTACACGCCGCTAAGGGTACTTTTCCAAACACTTGAACAATCATGGTATCAAAATCGGCAACCGCAAGCTGAATATGAGTAAGATCCCCTCCAATCGGATCAAAGGTAACGATAACATTAGCATAATTGTTAAAGGTCGTTTCATTAAATGTTCCTTCAATATGCACGGAACTTACTTCTCGCGGCCCATAGCGAAACGCGAGATCATACAATGTTGTTCCTTTCGGAGATCGAATTTGAGTATACCAAAAATCATTATCAGTAACGAAGGGATAAACTTTATTGTAGACATATCCTTTATCCACCGGTAATGTTCCCGTTAATGCTTCTTGCAACAATTCGTCATTTGTTTTTTGTTCAGGTTTGGTATAATGAATACGATAATAGATTATTCCAAGAATACCGATGAGAATTAATCCAGCAATTACCAAATACATAGTTGACTTCTTTTCTTGATGTTCTTCATGTTCTTCACTCATATAATCCCCAAAATGGAATAGAGTAATGCATCTCGTAATCGACTGAACTCTGTTGGTGAACCAGCTGATGCAATAACGCAGTTGCCTTCAGACGTTATTGCTGTTTTTCCCCCCGTGGTTAATTCAAGCACAGGAACAGTTTGAGTCGCATTCTCACAGGTAATCACTGCTGATTGGAATTTATTTTCTTTTGTAAATCCAGTCTCGACAAAGACGTTGTTGGACTTGAGAGTTTGACCCACTTCAAATTGGAGAGCGGCAATCTGCTGAGGATTTGGATCCGCAGGATCAGTCGTAATAGAAAGTATCGTTGCATGAGCGATCGCCTTCATCTGGTCATTTGAAAGATCCTGAACATCAGAGGGTAAATAACTAAAGTAATATTGTACCCCATTTTCTCCGAGAAGCCACCCTTTGTCCGTTTGAAAAAATGTTTTTCCGTTGATCGTTTTTGTTGTGTCTGTTTGTCCTGCGTAGAGATACCCGATAACGCTGGTGATCATAATCGAAATAAAAAAAACACCAATGACTACTTGAGTTCTTTTGTTGGACTGTTCTTTTCTCATGGATTTCTTTACTGACACCTACTTTTTATAGTTTGTGGATCATGAGAACTATACCTTAATCGATATATTTATATAGATATATCATTACCGATATAGTATGCGAACCGGCCACCTTAAATTTATTGTTCTCAAGTTTCTAGTAAAAGGCCCTCTCAGTGGGTATGATCTTATGAAAGGAATAGAAGAAGAAACAGGATGGAAACCAAGTACCGGTTCTATGTATCCTTTGCTTGAGAGTTTGTTGAAAGAAGGTCTTGCAACATCGCAAGATCACGATCGACGAACAGTGTATACGATATCGGAGAAAGGAAAGAAATTTTTGGATGACGGCTTAAAGAAAAAAAACGAAATGCTCGATAGACAGATTGAATATTTCAAAGTGTTTGAATCGTATGCCGGGAAAGGAGAATGTGGATTCATGCTTGAAGTGTTGAAGAAAATGAAGGAAGGAAAAATTCCATTTAAAGAAGTAAATCCGGAGTTGTATCAGTTCAAAGAGAATATATTTAAAATGTACAAAACAGGAACACTGGAATCGCATCGTGAGCAGGTTAAAAAAATTATTGCAGAAGCCA
>JAHFLI010000001.1:0-6616 GCA_023255615.1 Candidatus Woesearchaeota archaeon | reverse complement strand
AAGCCAATGAAAAACTGAAAAAAATATGAAACAAGCCATTATCACTTTGGAAAATGTCTGGAAAATATACGACATGGGAAAAGTAAAGGTTCCCGCACTTCAGGGAATACATCTCACCATTTACAAAGGAGAATTTGTTGCGATTATGGGACCGAGCGGATCTGGAAAAAGTACGTGCATGAATATGATCGGTGCGCTAGATATTCCAACGAAGGGTCGTGTTCTTCTTGATCGTCATGATATTTCTACCTTATCAGAATCTGATCTTGCGCAAATTCGGGGAAGAAAAATCGGATTTATTTTTCAGCAATTCAATCTTATTCCGACGTTAACAGCGTTAGAAAATGTAACGTTGCCTATGGTGTTTCAGGGGATGTCAAAAGATGCGCGAATGAAACGCGGTCAAGATTTATTAAAACTGGTTGAATTAAGTGATCGAATGAATCATCGGCCCAACGAATTAAGCGGAGGACAACAACAGCGAGTTGCGATTGCGCGGAGTTTGGCAAATGATCCCGAAGTATTGCTTGCTGATGAACCAACGGGAAATTTAGATACGAAAACAGGCGGCAATGTCCTTGATTTTTTGAAACATCTTCACAAAGATCGGGGAAAAACAATTATTATGGTTACGCATGATCCTGATATTGCAAAAAAAGCACAACGGATGGAAGTATTAAAAGATGGGGAAATTGTCTCTTGAGGTGAAACAATGAAACAACTTGTTGTAACAATCATTATCGGATTAGCATTAATAGGGTCTGTTCTGGCTGTGTCGATTCCAGAGAATTCCTATAAAGTCAACGTGAGTCTTGTCAATCAAAAACCAGATCCCGCGCAACCTGGCGAAATCATTGAAGTACGATTTAAATTTGAGAACGCAGGATCCAATCGAGCCGATTCTCTTCAAGTTGAATTAGTTCCCAAGTACCCCTTTTCTCTTCTTCCCGGAGACACTGCGTTGCAAAACGTCGGAAGCTTGCAATCCCATCAAACAGCGGAAAATGGATTAATTGTAAAATATAAATTACGAGTCGATGATAACGCGGTTGAAGGTGATACGCCATTAACGTTGCGCTATCGTATCGGTTCTGATGCGTGGATTCAACCAAAGGATTTCAAAATTTCTGTCAAAACGCTCGAATCTATTTTGTATGTGACGAGTGTTGATACCGTTCCCAACAGCATTGCTCCCGGAGGGGTTGGAAAAATCGTTATTCATTTCAAGAATTTAGCAGATTCCTTTTTGCAGAATGTGAAAACAACTCTTGACTTACGAGGAGTTCCCTTAGCGCCGATTGGGTCATCAAACGTTAATATTATGGATAAAGTCGACGCATCGGAAAATGCTCAAGTTGAATTTACCGTCATGGCGGAAGCGGGAGCAGCATCAAAAGTCTACAAGGTTCCCTTTGAACTTTCGTATAACGATGATTTGGGAATAAAATATGCGACGAATAACACCGTCGGTATTGTTATTGGAGGAGTTCCCGACCTTGGTGTTACTATTGATACCAGCAAGATTGTGAGCAGCGGTACGAGTGGGAAGGTGGTCCTCAAATTTGTGAATAAAGGCCCTGTCGATATTAAATTCATGAATATAAAAGTCGACGATACCGATCAGGTGAGTGTCATCGGATCTCCTGAAGCATACATCGGAAATATTGATTCAGATGATTTTGAAACACAGGATTTTACATTGTATGTTGGGAACGTCAAGGATGATCAAGTCATTATCCCGATCGACATGTCGTACAAAGATGCGAACTACAATGACTATCATGAAAAGAAAGAATTGTCTCTTCGTGTATATTCCTCATCTGACGCACAAAAATATGGATTACTGAATGGTAGCCCCTCTTATGGTATGATAATCACCATTGCGATTGTTGTTATCGGCATTGCTGGGTATTACTTCTACCGTAAGAGGAAAAAGAAATGATGAAGGATTTTTTCCTCCTTGCGTTTAGAAATTTAACGAGAAGACGTCTTCGGTCATGGTTAACCATGATCGGAATATTTATTGGTATTGCTGCAGTCATTAGTTTGGTGAGTCTTGCACAAGGATTGCAAGATGTCATCGTTGGTCAGTTTTCTCGTGCGGGAGGAGATAAATTAATTATTCAAAATTCCCAAAGCGGTTTTGGACCGCCAGGAAGCTTAGCAGTCTCCGATCTTACTGATCACGATATTGATCTGGTGAAAAAAGTCAAAGGAGTGGATGTTGTTATCGGGAGATTGCTGAAAGTTGCTCCCGTTGAATTTCAGGATTCCACCCAATTCAGGTTTCTTGCAAGTTATCCCGATGATCCTCGTGAAGCTGCGGTGGTGAATGAAGTCATTGGGATTAATATTTTGCAAGGAAGACAGCTCAAGAAAGGAGATCATTTGAAGGTGGTTGTCGGATATGAGTTCTTTTCGAAGACCGTTTTTTCGCGGACATTAAACGTTGGCGATCGGATTCAGGTGAATAAAATTCCTGTGGAGATTGTGGGAATTATGGACAAAACGGGAAATCCGCAATTTGATGGAGCCATTCTTCTTCCGTATGATTCTATGGTCGAGGTCTTAGGATTAAAAAAAATTTACAGCGCCATTACGCTCACTGTTCAGAAAGGAAGTAATACCGATGATGTTGCTGCTGCATTAAAAAAAGCATTTCGTAAGGATCGAAACTTGAAAGAAGGAAAAGAAGATTTTGAAATTCAAACGCCGACTCAAATTGCGCAAATATTTGGAAATATTTTAGGCGTGGTACAGGCTGTTCTGGTGGGTATTGCTGGAATCAGTTTACTCGTTGGCGGGATCGGTATTATGAATACGATGTATACTTCTGTACTTGAAAGAACGAGAGAAATTGGAATTCTGAAAAGTGTCGGGGCACGCAACAGTCATATCTTTCTTCTCTTTTTCATGGAATCTGGATTATTAGGCGCAGTCGGTGGATTAATTGGTATTGTTCTCGGCGTTGGATTTAGCAAATTTGTGGAAATCGTTGGCAGCGCTGCACTTGGTACTGAACTTTTGCGCGCAATATTTCCTCTTCCTTTGATTTTCGGTTCTCTTGCCTTTTCGTTTATCATTGGATCATTCTCTGGATTTTTGCCAGCATATCAAGCAGCCCATCTCAAGCCTGTTGATGCGTTGAGGTATGCCAAATGAGAGCAGATTATTTTACTCTTGCCATTAGTAATTTAGGAAAGCGACGAATGAGATCGTGGCTGACCATGGTGGGAATCTTCATTGGTATTGCGACGATTGTTGCGTTAGTGAGCTTAGGGCAAGGTATGCAGAAAGCCATTAATGATCAATTCTCGACGTTAGGGGTTGACAAAATTATTATTCAACCGAAGGGAAATCTTTTTGGAGCTCCAGGTTCATCAACAGGGACCACGCAATTAACAACAAAAGATGAGAAAATTGTCAGAGGAATTCGAGGCGTTGCAGAAACCACAAGCTTCGTTGTTGCGAATGTTCGTGTTGAATTTAAAGATCAGGTGAGATATCTTCAAGTGTTTAGTATGCCAACCGGAGAAGGAAGAAAATTATATGATGAAGTGAACAGTTTCAAAATCGAGGAAGGGAGAGCGATAGAAAAAGGAGATAAATTTAAAGTGGTTGTTGGTAAGGCGTTTATAGAAGATAGTGTTTTTTCACCGAATCTTCGCGTTGATGATAAACTACTGATGAACGATCAAGAGTTTAAAGTGGTGGGGAATTGGGAGCGAATAGGAAATCCTTCTGATGATAAATCGTTAACGATGAGCGAAGATGAATTCCGACAATTTTTTAATGTTCCCGATCGCATCGATTTTATTTTGGCGCGGGCAGATGCGTCTGAGGTACCAAAGGATGTCGCTGATCGTATTGAAAAGGAATTGCGAAAATCGAGAAATGTGAAAGAAGGAAATGAGGATTTTACGATCTCAACTTCAGAAGAATTAGTTCAGTCATTTGGTGATATTTTGACTGTGCTCCAAGTGGTGTTAATCGGCATTGCGTTTATTAGTCTGCTTGTCGGTGGTATTGGCATTATGAATACAATGTATACTGCAGTCTTGGAACGAACTCGGGAGATTGGTATTATGAAAGCAATTGGTGGACGAAACAGTGATATCCTCAAGATATTTTTGATTGAAGCCGGATTATTGGGAACGGTTGGTGGAGCGATAGGAATTTTTCTTGGGTATGTGCTCAGCAAATCAGTTGAAGTCTTTGCTATTTCTGTGTTGAAGATTAGTTTCCTCCGAGCATTTTTTCCTTGGTATTTAATTGTCGGTGCGTTGTTGTTCTCTTTTCTTGTCGGTATGATCTCGGGGGTATTACCAGCGCGGCAAGCATCAATGCAACGGCCCGTGGAGGCGTTACGTTATGAGTGAGGATCTCATTAAAAGTGATATTCGGAAATCTATTCTCGCGCTATCGTGGCCGAATCAAATTGCATTTATTCTGCAAGCATTGTTCAGTTTAGTTGATACGATTTATATCGGTCGAGTGAGTCCGGACGCTCTTGCTGCAGTCAGTATGGTTTTTCCTGTTTTTGTAGTAATGTTTTCTATCGCCGGCGGCATTGGTGTTGGAGGCACTTCACTTATTTCTCGCTATCTCGGTTCTCGAAAAAAGAAAAAAGCGTTAGAAGTTGCGCATACCACTCTTCTTCTTTCGTTGTTGACAACGATTTTTTTCATGATCATTGGATTTTTTTATGTTGAGCCCTTGTATACTTGGATGGGTGCGGGAAGTCCGGTGTTAGAAATGGCGATAAGTTATACAAAGATTTTGCTTTGGGGTTCTGTGTTTATGTTTGTTATGATTGGTGCTGGAAGTATTTTACGCGGAGAAGGAGATATGAAAACTCCGGTAAAGTATATGATCATCTCATCAATTATTAATGTCCTGCTTGGTCCGGTATTAATTTATGGATTGTTTGGTTTTCCGCGGATGACTGTTGCAGGTGCTGCGATTGCGTTGAATATTTCTATTGCGATTGGCTGTTTTCTTACTCTCCTTCATGTTCTTCGGAAAAAAGGAAAACTTCATCTCTCATGGAAAGGATTCCGGTATCATGGGGAATTAGCAAAGAAGATTCTCGATCTCGGCATTCCGACGTCTGTTGCTCAATCGTTCCTCGCATTAGGAGTAATCTTTTTGACGAAAATTGCTGCCTCTTTTGGGCCGGAAGCAATTGCTGCGTACGGAGTTGGCTATCGTCTTGATTTACTTGCTGTTCTTCCTGCATTAGGTATCACTCTCACGATGGTCACTATCATTGGTCATAATGTAGGTGCAAAAAAGTTTTTTCGTGCGATAAAAGCAGTTATTAACGGGTCAATTATTGTTGCAATAGAAATGGGATTGATTGGATTATTGCTGTTTTTGTTTCCTGACTTATTCATGCGAATTTTTACTGATAATAAAGAAGTTATTGCGCTCGGTATTGATTATTTGAGAATCGTTGGATTAACCTATAGTTTCATCGGCGTGGGTATGATTATTGGGGCTGCATTTCAAGGAGCAGGCTCATCTATGCCCTTGTTGATCATTACTCTTGCACGATTGGTCATTTTACCGATTCCTCTCGCTTACCTCATCGCAACAAAAATTCAGGAGAATCTCTCGGGATTATGGACAGCAATAGCGATTTCTAATGTTCTTTCTGCAATTCTTGCAGTGGGATGGTTGCTTCTTTCCAGATTTTACCAGAAGGCGCTTGCATCCGAAGAAGGTAAGACTGAATCTTTTTTTTGATCTGTGCTTTTAATTCCTCTGAAAATGAGAATTCATCGATTTCATCAAGGGAAAAATCTGGAATGCTTGTCATTGAGCCTTGCAATTTGTATCCTATTATCTTACATTCTTCTTCGATTTTTTTTGCGGCATCTGAATTAAAATATTTTATCGCAGGAAATTTGGTAATTGATGTTGCTCCCGCTTCTAATAGATCATGAATAATATCAACGCGAGATATCCAGGGACCAGCAACAATGTACAGATGGGGAAAAGATTTTCGAATTTCAGTCAACCATTTCAGATAATATTCTTTTGATGGTCCTTGAGAAAATGCAGTGCCGTGAACGGGATTAAGTGCGTAGAGAATCAACTTATCGATCTTATGCTCTTCAATGAACTCAATCAATGTAGGAATATCATCTTCTGTTTCTCCGATGCCAATAATGATGGTAATTGCTTTTTTTAAATCATAGTGTTCTGATTTTTTCAGTGTCTCAAGAATGGGTTCAATTGGTTTTGTTGGACAGATTTCTTTTCTCTTTTCTACGTTAATGCACTCGACCGTTCCACAGTATCCTTTTATGTAGGGAAGAAACTGTTGAATTTGTTGATCGGTCAAGGCACCAAAGTTTAAGAGGTGTTTCTCTCCCGTGATTTCATAGATGCACTTCAACGTTTTTTCCATCTCCGCATTAGAAAGTGCTTTTGTTCCCGCGGTAATAAATTCTATCTTCCACCCTACTTTTTTTGCCAGAAAGGCTTCTGCGCACACTGAGGCAAGAGAGCGTTTTGCCATTGCAGGATTTTTTATTTTTCCTTTGAACGTCGACATATAACAGAATGTACAATCCGGAGTCGCGCAATACCAGCTCAGAAATATTGCTCG
>JAHFLI010000117.1:1311-4326 GCA_023255615.1 Candidatus Woesearchaeota archaeon | reverse complement strand
ACGACCTATCAACAGAGCTCTTGGGGATGTTGTAAGAGTTTCCGTTGAGAGTATGTACGATCCTCGAGAAGGAGAGAAAGCGATTGAAAGAGGGATTGGACAATATGATGCGGCTCTTTTTGAATTTGATCTTACAACTGAAGGTGTTACATACTCAGGATTGACTCTGGCTGCTGCCGCGCGAAGAAGCGGTTTTCAGAAACCAATTCTCATTTGGGGAGATAATGATATGATGAGTTCTTTTGGTTTAGTTCGCATTCCTGAAAATGTATCTTCTGATGATCTCCGTCGTCTATTAATGAAAGCAACAAACGCTAATGAACTTGAACATATTGTTAGTCAAGAAGACGGAGCGCGATTCTAATTTTGGAGGCTAACTCACAATCTTTAAATATCACGATGAGTTTGTAATTGTAAAATGATCAGCAGTCAACAGATCCACAATAATATTTCTTCAATAGGCTGCACTATCATTATTATTCGTTGAATCCGCACTCAGATAGAGCGGCGGAGAACTCACCATGACTAGGAAATATAGCAAATCGGGGAACGTCATTACGGTATTTGACACTACGTTGAGAGATGGAACACAAAGTTCTGATGTTAATCTTAATGGTCGTGATAAATTAAAATTGGTGCATGTTCTTGATGAGTTTGGTGTTGATTATATTGAACTTGGATGGCCTGCATCAAATGACAAAGAGAAAGAGGTGTTTGCAGACGCTGCAACATTAAAACTGAAGCATTCTCTCATTGTTGCATTTGGATCAACCAAACGCCCCGATCTCAACGCAGAAGATGATCCGAATTTACAGGCAATTATTGATGCAAATGTAACCGTTGCATGCATTTTCGGAAAGACATGGATCGATCATGTCAAAAAGCAGTTGAATGTCACACCAGAACAAAATGTGGCAATTATTAAAGACAGCGTTTCTTTTCTAAAAAAAAATAAATTAACAGTTATTTACGATCTTGAGCATTTTTTTGATGGATTTAAAGACAATAAAAAATATGCGCTCTCTTGTTTGAACACTGCAGCAAAAGCCGGAGCAGATATTGTTGTTATGTGTGACACTAATGGGGGAACTTTGCCAAGTGAAATCGGAATGATTACGAAAGAAGTAAAATTGTTTATGAAAAAAAATAAACTCTTTGCAGAACTTGGCATTCATTGTCATGATGATTCTGGAACCGGTGTTGCAAATTCGTTGGAAGCCATTGCAGAAGGATGTACTCATGTCCAAGGAACGATGAATGGACTTGGAGAACGATGTGGCAATGCAAATTTGTGCTCAATACTTCCAGATTTACAATTAAAAATGAATAAAAAATTCAGAAAAATTGATTTGAAGAAATTAACGCATGTCAGCAGAATTGTCTATACCCTTTCAAATAAACGCCCCAATGTTCATCAAGCGTTTGTCGGAAAAGATGCATTTGCACATAAAGGAGGAATTCATGTTGATGCGGTGATGAAAGGAGCTTCGTATGAACATATCGATCCCGAGGTTGTTGGAAATAAACGAGAAATTGTGTTGTCAGATTTATCGGGTAGAGCAAATATTGTTGAAATCGCGAAAAAGTTTGATGTGTCTATTGACAAAAAAGACCCGCGTACTTTTGCGATGCTGAAAGATGTTGAAGAAATGGAAAAGAAGGGATATGATCTTGGATCATTAAAGGCAGAACAGTATTTGTTATTGCAAAAACATTTTGGGAACACAAATAGGTTTTTTTCTCTTTCAACGTGGAAAGTCACTTCAGAAGATCGTGACGGTGAACATTCGGAATGCGTATTGCTCGGAAAACTCAATGGAAAAAATCAACAGGTTTCAGCAATGGTTAATGGAGGTCCGGTTGATGCCATGTTTAAATCTCTTCAAAAAATGATTGCAACAGCGTATAAAGAAATCGATCAGGTAAAACTCGTAAATTATAAAGTCATGATTGCACAGGATAAAGGTGCAGAATCGTCTGTTCGTGTGTACATTGAATTCAAAAACAATGGAGAAGAATGGGGTTGTGTGGGAGTTTCTCCTAATATCTTAGAGGCATCATTAGAAGCAATGCAGAAAGGATTTAGGTATTTCCTTCTCAGACAAATTAAGGGATCTGGATAATTAATCTTTTTCTATTCTCTGGATACAATAGTACTTCTTCTCCTTTCTTCAGTTGAAGAAAATCTGCAATTTTTTTATTAATGGTAATTCCAACGCTGCCCCCAATTTGATTGATCTTTGCACGTTCATTCAATCCAAACAACCCTTTCCGTTTTGCAATTTCTGCAATTTTTTTCGTCACTGATTCATCAAAAACTTGTTCGCTGCATTTCATACAAACCTCAGCAGGAAACTTTCCCAAGGATTCTCCTAAAAAGAGATAGTCTACTATCTTCTTCTCAATCTTCCCCCCACATTCCTCACATTTTTTTCGTTCCATGTTTTTCACCTAATCAATGAATACTGTTTTTATTTTATAATGATCTTTTCCAATCTTCTTATACGCGACAGCAATATACGCATACTTCGCTAAGTATCCATCAGTTTGTTTAAACTTCGCACCTTGAAGAATCGCTTTTTTCACGTGCTCTTCAGTTATCCCCAACCACAGCATTTTATCGCTTCCATGCTTTGTTATCTTCAACCTAATGGATCTCATTTAATAAGTATAACTTATTTAATATATAAAACTTTTGGTGAATGAAAATGGTGACGATACAAAAAGGCAGGTATTTTTTATTGTGAATGGGTTAATTGGTTTACTTTTTTAATAAGCAATTTTCTATCTTCTGCTTCAAGTGTATGTAGATCGGGTATCTTCGGTCCTTTTTTATTCCCCCTCATTTGATCTATTGGTCCTCTTCCATCGTCATTAACAATTCGAACTAAATCGTCAATAGTTGAAGCAGAATACACTCGTTCCTTTGATGACGCGTGGTCAAAAAGAGATACCATGTATTTCATAATGCTATGCGTGAACTCGCGTGGTTGACAATAGACAATTCCTCTTGGT
>JAHFLI010000117.1:0-1211 GCA_023255615.1 Candidatus Woesearchaeota archaeon | reverse complement strand
ATGATCAAAAGAGCAAGGGTTCTGTTTTAAATATATTGAGAGAGAAAGTTTATGGTTCGACCCTTTTGATCGGTAATTTATCAAAGTCCTTGTCATACGTGCAAATAGCTTCACACTCAAATGTTTCTGCCGCAGAATAATGGATGCAGTCATAAGGAGGTACATGTATTTTTGGTATATTATAAAGAAGAGAAAGTAATAACGTCCCATTCAAATCAAGAATCTTAATATTTTCTGCTTGTAAGATCCATTTCAGAAAAATTATACTAGTATTTTTTCCTGCCAATTTCTCAATATTATGTGTGCTTTCAGCAACGACAAGGGAATCGGTGACAAAATGATTCGATTGAATATAGGAGTTGCATCTATGTTTATCTGGGGAGATAGTAAACGACGAAATAATAACGGTCGAGTCAAGAAAGATCATAAGAATCGTGCTTTGCCCGGATAATTTCTTCTCGTGTTACTTTTTTCGCTTTATCTTTTTTGAGCATGTCGTCAACTTTTTTCCACAACACCTTATAATCTAATTTTTCCATAGGAGATAACGTAATTGAACCATTTGTGTCTTCATATTCGATTTTTGTTCCGGGGACTAATTTGTATTTTTTTCTTGTTGCCGCGGGAATAGTAATTTGATATCCTTTGCTCAACTCTATAATGGTTTTCATGACCTCATGATATCATGAAAACTATATAAATTTTTCCCTCGTCTTCAATTTCCATGGGAAATCATGGGGGCTTATAAACTAGAACAGTTCTATTTAAAAATGGAAGTCTTTATAAAGACGAGCAGCTTCTCAAGTGTTTATAAACGGAGGTACAGAAAGTCCCTACAGTGATGACACCTTCAGCGTGAGGTTTTCATATGAACAAGAAAGATCAGAAGAAAGATATTGAAGTGGTGAATATTGTTGTATCTACTTCTCTTGAACATGATATTCCTTTAGAAAAAATGGCAGCAACGCTGTCCAATACTGAGTATAATCCTGAACAATTTCCTGGATTGGTTTTACGCATTAAAGAACCAAAAACCTCAGCACTTATTTTCTCATCAGGAAAGGTTGTGTGCACTGGTGCGCGGTCCATGGATAAGGTGGAAGAAGCCGTTAAAAAAATAATTAAATCATTGGAAAAAATTAACATTAAAATTACGATTAAGCCAGAAATTACCATTCAAAATATTGTTGCTTCTGGTTCGGTTGGAATGG
>JAHFLI010000116.1 GCA_023255615.1 Candidatus Woesearchaeota archaeon | reverse complement strand
CGTTTCTGATGGGAATATAACGATCTCCAAAGAGGTGACAATTATTGTCAACGAAGTTGGAAATCAAAAACCAAGAATTGATCCTATCTCAAATATTGAAGTGACTGAAGGCGACCCTGTACAGATTCAACCAGTGGTATTTGATCCTGAGAATGATCCTGTTACGTTTGACTACACTCAACCTCTCGATCAAAATGGATTCTGGCAAACGGGATATACTGATGCAGGAATATATACTGCATCGATTGTTGCGATTGACAGTCATGGAGCGGTAAGTAATCCACGCATCTTTACGATTACCGTAAAAGAATCTGCAGATCATGCACCCGTATTAGATTCGCTGGAGAACCTCACTGTTACGGAAGGAGAAAAAGTAGTTCTTCATCCAACTGCAACTGACGTCGACGGAGATTCCTTGAATTTTGTTTATGGTTCACCATTTAACTCCCATGGAGAGTGGACACCAGGATTTACCGATGCAGGTGTTCATACAAGCACGGTTACAGTCTCTGATGGCCGTGGCGGTAGCGATAGCACAGATGTCACTATTACTGTACTTGAATCAGGAAATCATGCACCGGTGATTGACAATGTTAATGATATGTCTGGATTTGCGGGTGAGCTTCTTGAAGTAAAACCAAAAGTGACTGATCCAGACGGAGATCCTGTTACGGTTACTATTTCAGATCCTATTGGCAATGATGGAACCTGGCAAACACGTGTAACAGATGTAGGAACATTCACCGTAACTATCACTGCTACCGACGGTCAATTGATGGTTACAAAAACAATCACGATTACCTTGCGGGATAAAAAGGTAAATAGATTAAGTCTTACTCGAATTTCCTTTTCTAGTGAGATCGTTCAAGTAGGAGATTCTTTCGACGTGTTCGTTACCGTCGAGAACGGAGGAAGTTTAACAGAGAAGGATCTTCATTTAACGGCGACCATTCCGGATCTAGGGGTTGAAATAAAATCTCATGCATTCGAATTGAAGTCGGGGAGTGAGACAACGAAACGAGTAACTCTTGATCTTCCTCCTGATATTGATCCTGGAGATTACGATGTGAGAATCGTGGTTAGCAACGATAACAACCGTCGAGTGAAGGTTCGTCCGATTACCGTCAAGTAATCTTTAAATAGGATCGTCGATTTATTGAGAGGATGAACATACGCTTTTTTCCTCTCGATGCATCCTATAAAGTTATCGATGGTAACGCAGTTATTTTTCTTTTTGGAAGAACAATTGACGGAAAAGAAATCTGCGTTATTGATGAGCATTTTCGTCCTTATTTCTATGTCTTCGCAAAAGATGTCGAAAAAGTACAGGAAAAACTTTCAACATTAGTCATTGAACGAGATCGAATAACTGCATCAGTAACAGGAACAGAGATTGTGAAGAAAAAATATCTTGGCAAGGAGATTCATGCACTCAAAGTCTATACGAATATTCCTGGTTCTGTTCCGATTATTAAAGACGTTGTCAAACAGTGGAATTTTATTGATTCTGTACATGAATATGATATTCTTTTTGCCCGACGCTATCTCATCGACAAAGGAATTATTCCTCTTACTCCTTATGACGTTGAAGGTGAATTTATATCCTTCCATGCGCGCGTTCCTGTGTTTCGTGCAGAGAAATTTGAACAAAAAGGCGAAGAAATTCTCGATGATCCTCAGATTCTTGCGTTTGATATTGAGACCTATTTCAGTGAGCGAGAGATTCTTCCGGATAAAAATCCGATCATCATGGCAGCCTTTTATAGTTCTCATTTTAGAAAAGTCTTTACCTGGAAAAAATTTAAAACGGATGATCCTCATATCGAGTTTGTTGAATCTGAAGCAGCATTGATTGAGAAGATTAAAGAAACCATTGATCATGTCAAACCAGAAATAATTACTGGTTATTTTTCTGACGGGTTTGACTTTCCCTATCTTGAGTCTCGCGCGAATAAATATAAAATTCCGTTAGATATTGGTCTTGACTATAGCACTTTGAAAATTAATCGAAAAGGAGAAGTGAATGCCAAGATTATCGGCATTAATCATGTTGACGTCATTCGATATGTGCAGAAAATTATTGGACGTTCTCTCGAAACAGAATCATATAGTTTGGATGCCGTATCTTCTGAACTTCTTGGCGAGAAAAAGATTGATGTCGATCTCGATAAGATGGCTGAAGTCTGGGACAAGGGTGGCCATGAGATTGAGAAATATTGCCAGTATAATTTACACGACGCAAAGCTGACGTATGAACTATGCAAGAAATTATTGCCGAATATGATTGAATTGGTCAAGATTGTTGGATTGCCATTAGATGACGTTATCCGAATGAGTTTTTCACAGCTCGTTGAATGGTATTTATTGCGACAGGCCCCGGCGTTTAAAGAAATTGCACCAAATAGGCCAGAGCATGATGATATTGGAAAACGGAGAGAAGAAACATACAAAGGTGCATTTGTGTTCGAGCCAAAGCCCGGATTGTATCATTCTATTACCGTATTTGATTTTCGTAGTCTGTACCCATCAATCATTAGTTCACATAATATCTCTTCTGGGA
Source organism: Candidatus Woesearchaeota archaeon (assembly GCA_023255615.1). GTDB lineage: Archaea > Nanobdellota > Nanobdellia > Woesearchaeales > JACQSR01 > JACQSR01. The sequence goes on along the minus strand of JAHFLI010000116.1, from coordinate 1,816 downwards.
CGCTGAATTGTGAGTGTTGTGGTGATGAAGTGGTGCCGTTTGACACGGCAAAAAAGATGTGGTTTTGTAAAAAGAAAAAAGGATTTTTGCCTACTGTCATTGGGGAACTAATTGAGCACCGAGTCCGCATTAAGGAGATTATCAAACAACAGCGCCATCCTGATGTGTTACTGGATGCGCGCGCCACCGTATTGAAATTGCTTGCAAATTCTTTTTACGGTTATTATGGATTTTTTGGTGCACGGTGGTATTCTCTCGAAGCTGCCCAGTCCACAACGGCATATGGACGATATTATATTCATAAAGTAATTGATCGAGCACAACAGGAGGGGTTTACCGTCTTGTATTCCGATACTGATTCTATTTTTCTGCTCCTTGATAAAAAAACCAAAAAAGACGCTGAGAAATTTTTGGATTCCGTTAATAGAGAATTACCGGGATTAATGGAACTTGAATATGAAGGCTTCTATCCTGCGGGAATTTTTGTGTCAATTAAAGATAATAGTGCTGGTGCGAAAAAGAAATATGCATTAATGTCCGAGAATGGACAATTAAAGATTCGTGGATTTGAAACAGTGCGAAGAAATTGGAGCCTCGTCGGAAAAGAATTACAGGAAGAGGTTTTGAAAATTATTCTGAAAGACAATGATGTTGATAAAGCGGTGAAGCTTGCAAAGAAAACCATTAAAGATTTGCGTGAGAAGAAAATTCCTCTTGAGAAGGTGATCATTAAAACCCAAATTACGAAGGAAATCGAACATTACGAGAATGTTTCACCACATGTTGCTGTCGCAAAACGCATGGAAGGAAAAGGACAGAAAGTGACACCGGGAATGATTATTTCATATGTGGTTACTGAATCAGGTTCTAAAATACGTGACAAAGCAAAATTGCCAGAGGATGTTCGCGAAGGAGAATATGATGCGGAGTATTACATTAACAATCAAGTTATTCCGGCAGTAGAGAAGATTTTTGAAGTCCTCGGCTATTCCAAAGATGATCTGGAAGGAAAAGATCAAAGCAATTTAGGACGATTTTTTTAGTGTCTTAAGGAAGCTTAATAAATTAAATTTCTACTCTGTCTTCTATGTGCCTGTAGCGCAGCCTGGCAACCTTTTTTGACAAGCAAAAAAGCTTGACCAAAAATATCGGGGACAAGCCCCCAGTTAGGTAAATAGCGCGGAGCACTCCTATTGAACATTGTTCATAAGTAATGCTCAGGTCGGGGGTTCGAATCCTCCCAGGCACGTTTATTTTCCCCATCGCCAGCAAGGTTTTTCTCCTTTTTTGTAGCAGATTAAAATAAGAATGCCAGCGAGAACTAAGCTTAATCCGACAAATAACAATGCCTGTTGCTGTCCTAGTGAATAAAATCGTGTTAAAGAAAATAAAAGTGATTCTGCAGCAACAAATCCAAAAATGATCAGCCATCCTTCCCACGTAGACGGATACCAACCCCACCCATAGAGTTTTGCTTTGAACCAGAGTTTTTTCATGCCAGTCCCCGCAAGAAAAATCCAACTAAATAGGCGAGCGCAGCTGCAATGCTTCCAATAACTAACATTTCTAGTCCTGATTTCCACCATGTTTTGTGCGTCACGTATACTCGCAATGCCCCAGCGGCAAAAAGCGCAACAAACGTCAAAACGATTGAGATCGTAAATGAATAAGGAACAAAAGAAGGAATAAGCAATGCGAGGACAAAACCGAGTACCGGTAAAAATCCAGCAATCACAAACGCCATAAATGTTGCCATCGCTCCTTTGATCGGTTCTTTGTGCTCATTAACCAAACCAAGCTCTTCGTTCATCATCGT
>JAHFLI010000019.1 GCA_023255615.1 Candidatus Woesearchaeota archaeon | reverse complement strand
ACTTCATACCAGAAGGGATGAAAAACTGCTTTATATAGTTTTCGCGTATATGCTATTCTGTAACGGTAGTAAAGAAAGAGCTATGTATGAATTCATAATGTTTATATGCCCTTTGGAGAATTGCAATCTGTGATCCTCAAACCGAATACCCGCGCCTTCTTGTATTTGCAGACCCTCAAATCTATTGCTATCCTTTTCTTTATCCTTGCATGCATCGGCATTTTCTTCCATAGTTCGTTTCCTCTTTTGTTTTTTCTTCCTTTTTCTTTGTATTCTATTCTCTCTCATGTTTTCCAGTACAAAAAAGAAGAGTATGTTATTCTACCGGATCGCATTCAACGGTTGAGTGGTGGGATTTTCTCTGATGCAAAAACTGAATTGCTAATCAATAATATTACTGAGATTTCTCTTGTTCTGCCTTTTACGGAGCATACTTTTTTTGGAACGGGGCAGGTGAAGATTCAATCGGCAGGAAGTGGCTTTGTTGAGATTGCCATCTCTTCAATTGATCACCCTGAGAAAATATATCGCACACTAGAACAACTCATGAAACAAAGGGGATTTCAGCTTTCAAAAAAACAACTGCTGCAACAAGAGCGTCCAAAAGTTATGGGTATTTTCTTTGATGTCCTTACATTTTTTATCGGTGGCCTTTTTTTGTTTTGGTTTATTGTTATTGATAATGCATCCTCTTTTCTCGGTGAAGAACGAATTATTTTTCTGAGTATTCTTTTTCTTCTCTTCTTTATTCCATATACGCTGCTGAGGTTTGTGGATGAATTCAAGCGAGTCTATTCAATTTACGCTGATGTTATCACCTACACTGAAGGATTTCTGACCACCCATTACTCATGCATTCCTGTTCAGAATTTATCAGATACCTCAGTTACTCAATCACTTCTCGATAGATTTCTTGGATTGTATGATGTAAAGCTCAGTTGCCAAGGGATTGGGCAGGACATTGAATTCAGTCATATGGCCAACGGCAAAATCATGGAACAAACCATTAGCAGCCTTATAGTCAAAAAACAGCAGTTACAGAAGGATGAAGGGAAATGGGTGAACAAGCGAATGGATGTATGGCGAACGTTCATTCCTTTTGCTTTTGTCATGATGGGGATTTTTTTCTTAGCTATGATCATCTTTTTTCTTTCACCTTTTTTTGGAATGGAAAAAACTCTTCTCAGCATTAGTCCAACGATTTTCTTTTTGAGCATATTTCTTTTTGGAACTTCACTTCTTTCTTCCCTTGTTATCTATATCGGAACGTCGTATACTCTTAAAGCAAAGAGCATTGCATCGCGATTCAATTTTATTAAAACATCATCAATAGAGTTTTCTAATGATTTAATCACCGGAGTTTCTTTCAAGGAAAGTATTATTGATAAGATGTTTAACACGATGAGTATTACTTTTTGGTCATTGGGGTCTGCACGTGAAATAATCTTTGCGAATATAAAAAAAGATGATGCCTTAACAAAAACTCTTCTAAAGCAGTTTTCATTTACCTCGGAAAAAAAGACCTATGAAATTCTTCCTTCTGTTTCCTTCAGTGAATTCTTGAATGGACATGTGTATCTCACTTCTCTCGTCATCGCTTCTATTACTTCATTAGTGTTCGCTGGAATTATGATTGATGCACTCTTTTTCCTTCTGATCGTTTTTATTTTCATTTGTGTAATCGTTTCTTATTGGTATTATTCAATATATTATCGCCGAACAAAGATGAATTTCTATAGTAAGTATATCCATTACCACGTTGGACTACTTGTTCATTCTGATTATTTTTTTACCTTTGATAATGTGAAAGGAATCACTACCGTGCATTATCCCTTTTCTTCTCGAGGGTCTCTTTCATTCAGTATTGCGGGGGAGCGTACTATTAAGCGGGGAAAACAGACGCAGAATATTTCCAATACCGTCACGATGAACTATGTCAAGCATATTGATGAAAAAGACGATATCATCGATTGCATGCTCATGAAAAAGAACATTGAAAAGGCAAAAACAATGTATGAAGAAAAGCCAGCTCTTGCAAATACTCTTTCTGTATTGATTCCACTTCTTTTCATCATTGCTCTTCTTGTCCTTATTGCACAATTGTTCTTTCATTTTTCCAGTTTCTTTGTAGAGGGAGTATTATTTTTCTCTTTGCTCTATGTAATCATTTGTGTAGTTTATGTCAAAATGAGATCGTATCATATTGATACATACCGTGTTGTTGCACAAGAAGGAATCATCTATCGTTCTCAAACGTCGATTGTATTCAAAAAGATTAATTATCTTTCCCATTATCAAGGTTTTTTGAACAAATTGTTTAGCAACGGATCCCTCACCGTCAATACATTAGCGAGTTCAACAACGGAAATGATTATTGCTGATATTCCGCGCTTCAAAAGATTTTATGATATTTTGAAGAAAGAATATAACTCATGATTGAGCGACATTTTTCCATAACGATTCGAAATAATCTCGATAACTTTTTGCAACATATTTATTTTCTATGAGAAACGCCATCGGATTCTCTGTCCATAATACATTGACTACCTTGTTGCCATAAATAAAAACGACATTAGGGGTATTGAATTCTCGTGGAAGATATTTAAATTTCGCCCAGGGGAGTTTTGTAATTGGTTTTCCTCGTACAAATTCGAGAGCTAACGTATACCACTTTATTTTTTTCTTTTCTGCTTCGCTGACATAATAATTCCAAAAGTAGTCTTTCATTCGCTCCGCAACATATCCACCTCCAGAAATAAAATAAACTTCTTTTTCGTTCAACGTATCATCAAAAATTACTTTAACTCCCTCGTATCCCATATAGACTCTGGCTTGTTGTTGCCAAAGCACGTTGAAATATTTTCTGTAATCATCCGCTATTTTTTTGTTTTTTATGAGGAATCCTTGCACTTCCTTTTCCCACAACACGTTTGCCACATAATCACCAAATATCCAGATGACTAAAGGAGAAGAAAACTCAGGAGGGAGATACTTAACATCAAGAAGAGGGAGTTTGTTAAATCCTGATCCGCGCGTTTCTTCGATAGAGAGATGATGACGTTTTATTCCCACTTGAATTCTTTTTCTTTCAAAATCTTCAAACAATGGTGGATCACGCCTAAAAATTTCTGCATTTGCCCCCAAGAGATACAAATCTCTTTTTTCCTTCAACACCGCTTCACATAATAATTCAATTCCTTCCTGTCCATTCAAAACCTGAACATCTTGTTCCCATAATAAATTAAAATAAGAACGGAATGAATTGCTAAATTCTTTGTTATGAACGACAATAGTCAGCGGTTCCTGACTCCATGTCATGATAGTGACGTTGTCTCCATAAATATTAATTGCAGCAGGACTAATATATCCCTGCGGAAGATACTTTACTTTTGTTAGATCGGTGTTTTGCCTGTCCTTTCCGATTGTAAAACGCGCGCCTAAGTCGAACAGCATGCGAGCGCGAACACCTTTTTTCGCTCTTCGTTTATGGAAATCATTAAAGAATCCACGAAACCTATCAGATGCCGATGATCCAAAGACGAGAAAGAGATCTTCTTTTTTTATTTCCGCTAAAATTTCCTCAAACACCGTGCGAAGTCCTTTTGTTCCCTTGAACACCTTAACTTCCTGGACATTTTTTGAGAGATTTCTTTTATGTTCTATTTCTGGGAGAATGGATTGTATTTCTTTTTCTTGGGACTCAATTGATTTTTTTCTTTCAGTGATGTAATCAATAATTCTTGACGCCGGTGCAGCTTCGAAATATTTTTTATTTGATTTAATGACGTAGCTCGCCAATCCTTTGTCGATCAACCTTTTAAGTATATCATAGACTTTCGATGAACTGATTTTCGCCCGATCAACAATGGGGCCTGTGGTGGAAGATCCTAATTCAAGTAGCGCAAAGTAAACTGCTACTTCTCCTTTTGAGAGACCAATTCCCTCGAGTACTTTCTTTTCCATGCAATGTGGTGATTTTCTCTCTCTATATAAAACTAATTCTTTCTACCCCTCTAGGGGGAAGGAATATTCATATATATGTTATTACTATTTAGTGGATATTAAATGATTTAAGGTGAACACAATGAAAAAATCAACAAAACTATTGCTCGCAGCAGCATTGGCATTAGGATTAACTGGACAAGCAAAAGCTGATTTCCTTGAAGGTAGTCAAACTTCACCTCCGGGACAAATTCAAGTGATTGGAAGTCATTATGAAGCCAATAGTATGGATGCGAAGGGAAAAGAAAAGTCAACCGATCTTCAGCGAACAGTATTCTCTGCAACAATAAAAGGAAAAGATGATATGATGACCATTGATGATGCAACCGTCGGGGTATTTGGAATGGCAACGATTCCTTATATTTACGCATCGAATGGAGCAATTGATGAGAGCGTTGGAGGTTTGGGAGACATAACTCTCGAAGCTGGGCCATATATTTCAACAAAACAACTTGATGTTTTAGTAACTGGAAGAGTGAAAACATCTTCAGGCGAATATGATGCATCTCATAAATTGAATCTTGGATCAGGTCAAGTTGATGTTGGAGCATGTGTCCGATCAACGTTAAAGCTGAACCCTGTGATGATTGATAACACTGCTTGTTATGATGGGAGACGAGAAAAACCAGCAGACCGAGTCACTGATATGTTTACTCCAAGTGTTGGCATTGGTGATCATGTGAGAATCGGTCTTGAAACAAATGCAGCATATAGCACAGATTCTTCATTTGTCAGAGTCGGGCCTATTGGACGATATACTTTGAAAGACGGAACGAATATTACCGCAACCTGCAGTGCTGATGTGCTAACCTACAATGCAACAAATGGAGTAGGGTGTGAATTGCGACTGAGGGTGCCATTAAGTGTATTCATAAAATAAATTATTTTTTCTTTTTTATTCCGAAAATTTTCCGGATTTATTGACGATAAATTTATTAATGAGCAAAGTATTCTCCCATCTATGATCTATCTTGCTATTGTATGGGTATTAATAGGGGGATATATTGTATGTAGAATTGTTAATAGAATTATTAATGTACAATGGTTCACCAGAGGAATTGAACGGTATGGTAGCCTTGTGTTCCTGCTTGCATTAATTTTTGTCATCATAGCAGCTGCAACCAAGGACCCACTTCGAGTGGATATACCGGGAGAAATACAACTTGTTGTGTCAGGGTTTGCAGCAGGGATCGGTTTTTGGAGAGTTTTGATTTTTCCATTGTATGAAGCAATACATAAACTTGAGATTAAGATGGTCGAGATTAATATGAGATTGACTCACCTAGAAAAAAGAGTAGATCTTATAGAACACAAAATTATATCGACCCAATAATTTACTTCAACTGCAGAAAACTTCCGTTGCTGAGCATATGTAATGTTTTTCCCAATTTGTATCCTTTTTCTTTTGCTAAGCTTGCATATGCGGAGGTCATTTGCTGTTCTCCGTGCGCAGGAATAATATTTTTTGGTTGAAGGAGATTAATAAGATCGCGATGATCTTCTCGCGCTGCATGGCCAGACACATGAATGTCTTTGAATATGCGCAGTCCTTTCGCAGATAATTTTGTTTCCAATTTTCGTCTATTCTCCTCATTAATTGGAGAAGGAATAATATTGCAAGAAAAAATGATGATATCTTCCGGTGCGAATTTAAAGTTATATTCGCCGACCATTTTTGCCAACGTCGCTTTTGGTTCCCCTTGATGGCCTGTAACAACTAAGAGATATTCACCTGCATTCGATTTGTTTATTTTCTTGAGGAATTTTTTTACTTGGTTTCCGTATTTGATTATTTTTACTTCGTCTGAAAATTTAATAATGCCTACTTCTTCTCCCGCAGCAGTATATTTTGCAAGAGAGCGTCCGAGAAAAATAATTTTTCTATTCAATTTTTTTCCAAATTCAACAATCGATTTAATTCGCGCAAGATGGGATGAAAAGGTTGTTGTCACGATTAGTTTTCCTTCAGATTGAGTGCCAAGGAGTACATCACGAAGCATTTCGCGCGCAACTCCTTCAGATGGCGTTTTAATGGCCTCTCCCGCGCGCAAACTCTCCACGATGAGTGCAAGAACATTTCCTGTTTTTCCAAGCTCCTCAAGTCTCTTATAATTTGGTTTTTTCCCGATGATGGGATTATCATCTAATTTGAAATCAAGTGCATAGATAATAATACCATATTTTGTGTGAATCGCGATCATATTGGTTTCAGGAATAGAATGAGTCATGGAAATAAATTCAACTTTGATATCGTTGGTAACGGAGAATGAAGAATTTGGTTGAATAATTTCTATCGGATTTGATAATTTCAATTCTTCGTCTGATGCAATAGCGCGAACAACTGCTGCCGCAAACGGTGTCATGAGTAGTGGGGCGTGATATCGTGGCGCAACGAAGGGGATAGCGCCGATGTGATCAAGATGGGCATGAGTAGTGGTAATTAATGCAACTTTGTCTTTCCACTTTTCGATAACCGTATCATCAGGAATAACTCCTGCTTTTCTTAATTGTTGTGGAGAAATACCAATAAGGTCTTCATCATTCGTAAAGCTGATGTAGTTATCAACATGGAGCCCCATATCAATGATGATGACATGATCATCGATCTTTACCGCAGTCATATTTTTTCCAATTTCAGTATAACCGCCAACTGCGCAAATTTCAATCATAGAAGGAGACTTTTATCAGTATTATAAATAGGTTATGAAAAGTGCAGCTCGCCCATTGGTGCCTCATCAATAGACGAGCTGCTAAAAAGAGTTATTTGTCGGCGAAATCCTCCATGGTGTCGTTGACGAGAATGGAGGTATATACGTCCGCGCTCTTTCTCTTGTCCGTATATTGCTCTTCCTCTTGCATATAGCCTCCACCAATGAGATGATTTGAATCCAACCCCGTTAGGACATCCCCTAGCGATTATGAGTAATATCTTCGGATATATAAAAGATTTTATCAATATTTTAAGCGAAAGGAGAAAAAACGGTAAGAAAATCACTAAAATAGAGAAAGATCAAAATATTATTTAACTAATTCTTGTAAAAGCCTCCCAATCTGATTTCCTTGGGGGGCGTCATAGGGATGAGGTGAATAGGTAAAACGTTTCCTTTGAACCTGATCACTAAGTCTCGATAGAGCGCGAAGAATTTTTTGATTTGAGACTTGTTCTTCTGTTAATTCAGTAGGTTTTTCTCGCAATATTTCCATCTGTCGATTAATGTAGTCGGCAATCGAACGGCCGGGATGCTCCAAAGCCGGACGGAGAACTACAATTAGTTGATTATATTCATCATCGCTGAGCCGAATATCGTCAGGGGTTGCGACAACCATACCAAATTTATAATCAAGATTAGGAAATCTTTCGCTTAGGGAATTGAAATGGACGAGATGCTGACCGCTTTTTCCGACATATACGCCTCCAAGAGTAGGTATACTTAAACCTCCGTTGTGAAATTTTCCTTGGATTTCAGTCACTGTGTGTTTTCCTGAACTGTACAGGACAATTATTTTTCCATTCCATCTGTATTGAAACTGAATTTGGCTAGAATTTGTATCAAAAACAAGGCGTATTCTTCGAGGCTCAAAATCAGGTATTATTCTTCTTGCATTACGTTCCACGAGAGATTTAAATCGTTCATATGTGGATTTAATTTCTGCAACGGCGCTTTGTCTCTCGACAATAGATTCCGGAATCATGTGAACTCCTGCGACCAAAACATCTGAAGGAACGTCTGGTTCTCCTACCCTCATGCAGTCCCGTATTAAGGGAATAAAACGATAATCAAAAAGACCGATTCCAGGAAAAGTCTCGTTAAACACGGTGTTTCCTAATATAAGATGAACCGTCGGTACTTCTCTCATTCTTTTCTGTATATCGGCTAGATAATATGGGACAACTTCGAAAGGTCGATGAATGGTGAGAAGATTCACCTCTATCCTTCTTGATGAAAGGATTCCATTCAGATAAGATACTCCTGCATCAAGCATTTCTCTGGAAGCGTCAATGACACTAATAGAAATTTCTTCAGCCTTTTCGGAGAAAATTGAAATATACTTACCAATGACTATGGCTTCCTTGACTCCGTCACCAATGCCCCAAACCATAAAGTGAGGAAATACGTTTCCAAAGTGAGAATTAATAGACCCCGCTAAGCCAGAATGCTGTGCTAAAATAGTTTCATATTTTTTATTGGCGTATTTTGGATCATTATTTATCCCCTTCCATAAATTTGCTCCCTCTCCAAGGTATGCAACTCCTGAGAAATAAATTCCAAAATCTCGAAAAAACGCGGCAGCCATGCGAAATATTCTTTCATCAGTAAATAGATCTTCATTTCCTCTTCTCTCACTGTGAAGTATGGTGTCCAGATCAACGATTGCCATGGGATTTTTCTCTAGCCCTTTTTCTATACTGCGGAGGTAATACACTTTGCTTTAAAAGAATATATTGTCTTGAGAAGATAGTATATCTTTAAAAAATTCGTCAAAAAGAGAAAAGTCTTAAAAATAATTTCAGATTAATAGAATAAATGGATGAAAATACCGTCAAATTAGATGTGAAAGATCGAAAAATTCTCACCTATCTTGATATTAATGCGCGCCAGTCCGCATCAGAGCTCGGGAAAAAAGTTCGACTAAGTAAAGATGTCGTTAATTACCGCATCAAGCGTTTAGAATCATTGAATGTCATCAAAGGGTATTATGTGGTTCTTGATATCTCAAAATTAGGATATCTCAACTTTCGTGTTTTTTTGAAATTTTATAATGTGACGCCCGAAAAAGAAAGAGAGATTATTGATTACCTTAATCATCATCCACGCGTCGGCTGGCTCGTCAGTGTAGATAGTCATTGGGATATGAATATGCTCGTATGGGCAGAAAATGTCTATGTGTTCAAACAATTCTGGAATGAATTTCTTAACCATTACAAAAATTATCTGGAAGATAAATGGATTTCAGTGATTACGGAGATGGTTCTTTATACTCGGGGTTTTTTGCTGGAGGAAGGAGAAAAGTATGAACCCAATATGCTAATTGTCGGTGGCTCTCCGGAAATTGTCAATCTTGATGATAGTGATTTGAAAATTCTCAAGGTGATTGCAAATAATGCGCGTATGCCTCTGGTTGACATCTCTAGGAAAACAAACTTGTCTGCAAAGGTAGTTGAGTATCGTATCAAAAACATGGTGAAGAAAAAAGTTATTCTTGGGTTCAAAGTTCTTATCAATTTGGATTTACTGAGGATACGCTACTTTAAAGTTCATCTCACCTTGCAAAACATGACTCCTGCAAAAGAAAGAGAATTAATGACGTATGCACAGCTGCATCCGAATATCTACATTGTTGATGTCGCTGTTGGTGGGGCTGATTTTGAAATCGAGATTCTCGTGAAAAGCTCTGATGATTTCCATAAGATAGTGAATGACATCAAAAGAAGATTTGCTGGTATCATTCGGAACATTGAATCATACAATTATTTCAAAGAGTATAAATGGGTGTATATTCCCCTTATGAAATAATTAATTGCTCATTCTGCGTATTACTCTGTAGATAATCCATCCGATGAGAAGCGCAATCGCGTAGGGGAATACAACGAAGAGAAGCTGGAAGAGACTGTTCGTGCTGTTCACGAGACTTCTGATGAGATCAGAGAATTTTACAAACGTGATGTTAAGATAATCCGACGGTTTTTCATTGAGTGATACATCAATGGTTGAATAGGATATCTGGAGATCTTTGTTTTTGAGCGCATCTGCGAGATATTGCACTCTGCGTTCTTGATCAAAGAGACGGTCATTTATTTGAATTTGATCGGCAACGTTCGTTGCTTTTGCATACATATCTTGAAATCGTTTGAGTCGCTCTTTTTCTGCAGCAAGTTCTACTGTTACATCAGTGTATTCTCCCGTTATATCAAGAGAGTTTTCGTTAAATGAGGTGACTTCTCCGAGAGCTTTAAGCTGTGAAGCAACAGCGTCGTACTTTGTTGCATCGACTTTGATCTGATACGATCCTTGATGATACGCGTCTTCTTTATCGCCAATAACTTGAACATTTTCGTTGAGAAGGAACGATCCCGTTGACGTGACGGCGTCTTTCAATTTTTTTTCTGCGCTGGAGAATCCCCCTTTCTCAACGGCTATTCCGAGATTGGCATTTTTTGTAATTTTTCTTTCGGTAACTTGCGGAGCAAAATTATCTGGTTGAGGAGCAATGCCTGGCGCATAACTTCGTCCATAGGAAACTTTTTCCATCATACTTTGTGATCCAGCATCCATTGTTGATTGGATAATATTCCTTCCAGGAAGAAGAATGAAGACGAGAAGCAATAAAAGAAGTAAGATCAACCAGTTGTTTTTAATAGTGATCAGTTGATCTTTGAATGACATGATCTTATTTAGATTTCGTTGATATATAAAGCTTCACAACACGTATTGGAAAAATATTTAAGCAGGAGAATATGGACCTCCATTGCCCACTCCTGAGACGTCAATCGTTGGACGAGATGAAGTAGTTTTTCGTTACCGTGATCAGCATGTAACGAATCCCGTGGGACGCTCTTCAATTTTTCATTTAGAAAAAACAGTTACCCGTGGAATTCCAGAAAGAATAGAATATCGGTTGCATATGACGATACTTCTGTTTTGTGCCTCGTTGCTGAACGAAAAGGTATTGAGCAGATTTCTCAATTTAATCCTCAGTGTCAAACGGATAATGAAGGAGTAATTTCAACCACCTCTGTTTTCGGAGCTGGAATTAAGTTAGTCACTTTAGATGATCTTTCACGAAGTTATCATGGAAATGCCGGAGAGTTAGCAGATCATATGCATGGAAGAAGTCTTGTTGAACTTCCGCTTATTGGACAATACCGCTCTGGAGGTTCTGAATGCACGAGTCATGGAGATGGAAAATTGCTCGTTTTCTCGAACCAATTTGGAATTCAAGGGGTAGAACTATTTCCTCGAGGATATCCTAGCCATAGAGATTTAATCAGTCAAAAATAAATGCGGAGTGCAGGGTTCGAACCTGCGTAGGCACTAAGCCAACAGATAGCCCAAACGTTCTTGAGTGTGGACTTACTGAACTCATGCTCAATAAACTGTCCCGTTTGGCCACTCCGGCAACTCCGCATATGAACGAAGAGAAAGAGAAATTGTTTTAAAAGATTATGCTAATTCATTGACCCTAATTTTTTCTCAATGTCGTCAAGTTCTGCCTCCAAGCGCTCCAACTCGTTTAATTCTTTTTTTGGTGTCGGAGCTCGTGTTACCAATGCTTTCTGCGGAGAAGTGATTTTCATCGGCGCAGGTTTTGGCGCAACCACATGAACTTCAAGAGAAGGTAAATGCATTTTTAATTTGCTGATTAAGGTTGCGGTATGCTTTAAATCCAATCGTAATTTTCTGATGGATTCCAACTTTTCATGGCGCACCTGCCTGAATCGCTCATATTGCGCAAGCCCCGTGATAATTGTTTTCGACGTCGTGAGAAGATTTCTGCGAACATCTTCAGGATTTTTTACCGCAACAAAATAGGTTGCTGGCTGTTCAACGGATTTTTTTTTCATTGTTGCTGGACAAGAGCATGATCGATATCATCAATTTTACCTTCTGCATCTGCAATGGTTGATTCCCATGAATGCAGTTCGGCATCTTCTTGATCTTTAAGCTCCTTAAGACGATTTAATGTCTGTCTCGCCTCTTGGAGCTTTGCCTTAATGGCATCGATAGTCGAAACAACTTCTTTGTAATCATTAACTTTTACATACATCGGTATATTCATATCATTCATTGTCCCACCCATTGAATAATGTTTTCTCTGTCGAAATTAATTT
>JAHFLI010000115.1 GCA_023255615.1 Candidatus Woesearchaeota archaeon | reverse complement strand
TTTTTTGAAAAGGTCAATAAGATACCCTCTGACGCCTTTTTTGTATGCGAGATAAAAGGCAAGCAATTGTTCATCTCTGCCGCATCCACTAATATCAAAACTTACATCTCCCTTTGCACCGAAGAGACTGAAGTAGGAAAGAGAACCTCTGTCCAACATATCATGTGAGATTCCTAATGTGTTCATATCAATTCCTAATGCATGTGCAAACATAATCATGCGCGCGCATTTGCTGCAATGCTGACACCATCGATTTGTTTTTCCATCTGCGTGATCGTCAGGAAAACAGCTCATTTGATATTTTGCATAATGTGGATATCGGTGATGCAAAATTTTCATGATCGCCATTTCGTGAATCGGCTCGATTAAGGAAAGAGTGGACACAGATCCTCTGGTCATTAGTTTGGTGATAATGTCACATTGTTTGGTGAATAATGCTGTTTGATCATAGACGGGGAATGCCTTAAATTTCTGTTTAGTGATATAATAATCATTACAGCTTTGTTCATTCCCGAGAATAGTATATCGTGCTCTTTCGTAATGATTGAAGGGAAGAAGAAGGAGCGCATATCCTGACAGTGTGTTTGCGTGCCCAAATTGAGTTTTTATGTTGTGGTATTTTGCATCGCACAGATCGACTGTTCCGTCGGTAATAGCATGGACATTGGTGTGAAATTCTTTTGAGAATTTTTTCATTAATACTTGTCGATGGGCGTTTTCAAATGGAAGACCACCTTCTAACGCAGCAACGCCTACTGGATTAAGTTCCAATTCCTGTGCAAGTGCATAGCTGATCATGCTATCTTTTCCGAATGTTAACGAGATGATTGCTTTCTCTTCTGTTCGAAATGAACGTGATGGCAATTTCATTGGTTGAGAGAATGAGTATTTGATCTTCAGAAATTTCTTCAGCGCAGAAAACGCATTGGTATGGTCAATATCGCAGGCAAAAGGAAGATGTTGGAGTTCCCCTTTGAAATAAATAGGCCGGAGAAACGGTTCTCCTGAATTATATTCTATCTGTCCTTCATTGAGTAGATAAGGCATTTCTGATGTTTGGATATACGCAAGATTATCGACGAGGATGTGCGTGGTCTCTGTTGGCATTTTTTTCCAGACTAAATGCGGATAGACAACAGGAAATCGTTTTCCATTCCACAATATGGTGTATCCTTTGTTTGTTATCGTTGTTGAGATGTTCATAATTCCTCTTTGAAAATAGAAAGAATGTCGGATTTGAATTCTGCGGGAATAGTAGAGGGAGTGTGAATGGCATAATACTTTTCTCTGAGTTCATCTTCTCGATGGACTACTTCTTTCCAGAATTGTTTTCTGAATTCGTCCATGAGATATCCCTTTGCACCGTTTTTTAATGCAAGATAAAATGAAAAAAGCTGCTCATCTCGTGCAACATCAGACGCATCAAATCCATTTAGTTTGGCTCCTGAGAAAATCGTAAAGTAGTTTCTGTATTTTTTATCGAGCATGTTCCTTGAGATTCCGAGTTGTTTGGTTTGTGCTCCTGCGGCAAGTAAATTGACGTAACTTCGTGCGCATTTGCTGCATTCTTGGCACCATCTCATTCCTCGATGATTGCTAAAACAGCTCATTTGATATTTTGCATAATGCGGATAGCGATGATGGAGCACTTTAAGAATCGCATAATCATTTAATGGCTCCAGAAAACTTGAAACCCCTGCACGATTATCAGTGAGAGTTTTTACCATGGCGTTTTGTTGCCGCGTCCATCGTGAAGACTGATCAAAAGAAGGGTAACAGATAAATCCTTCATTATCGAATACAAAATAATTATTGTCTTGTTCGTTGCCGAAAAGAATAAGTTGAGCGTGTTCTGAAACAAGATAGGGAATCATCAAAATACTGTACTCTGTTGTTTGATGCCCCCACCCAAACTCTTTTTTCTTGACCTTGAGATGATTCATATCTCTGAGCAATCCTGTTTTATGCAGCAGACGCTCGACGGGGATTTTGAATTCGTGATGAAACTGCTTGGCAAGCTTATCTTTGAAAATCATTTCTTCTGCAAACGCTGGCTCTTCAATGTGGACAAGGGTGGAAGAAAGATGTAATTCATCGGCCAATGCAAAACTGAGCAGACTATCTTTTCCAAACGTAAAGGGAATGACCACATTATCCTTGACATCATAGGAACACGTTGGAATTTCTGCGTCGAGGGAATCAAATGTAAAATCGATGTTCATAAATTGTCGCATGACTTCTGATGTTTCTTGACTGTTGAATGCCGTGCAGCTTGGAATATCATAGATCATGTTTTCATAGAAGAGCGATTCAAACAACGGGATTGATGTATTATAGGAAATAGTATGTTCATTACAGATTAACGGAAGATGCATCGTCGAGATCAGTGCGAGATGAGCACGAAGAGACTCTTGCATTGATGCCGAGATGGAGTTCCAGCGATGATGTGGATATCGAAGGTGATAGGTGTTTTTTCGCACCGAGAGCGCCATACCTTCGTCTGTTTTTTTTGTCTGTACTGAGAGCATTAAATTCAATCCACCCGTAATGGTTCTTGGGAGAGAAACGGTTTATAAATTTTGTGTCGGTAGAAAAACAATAAGATTTTTTAAGGAGAAAATGTATGATTTTGTATGAATAAACATATTGGCGTTGTCTTTTTTGTGTTCTTAACAGTAGGTATCATTGCTCTTATTCTCCATTATGTTCAGATTTTTCCGTTGCTGAAAGATAGCCCCAGTGATTATGTTCATCTTCCTCCAGGATATTCTATTACGACATTTGCTGATGATCTTGGAGGATCACCTGTTTCCTATCCCGGACCAAATAAAGGTGCACGGATGCTCGTGATGAAAGATGATGTGTATTATGTGAGTGTTCCCGGAGAAGGAATAGTCTATGCATTGCCGGACAAAAACGAAGATTGGGCTCCGGATACAAAAGTTGCATTCGTTTCTGGTCTGAATAATCCTCATGGTCTCGCATTTTCTGGAGATTGGCTCTATATTGCTGCAGAAGATCAAATCGTGAAAGCTCACGATACGGATGGAGATTTTATCGCTGATAATGTAACAAAAGTCATGGATTTGCCTCTAGGAGATCATTGGACCCGTTCCATACTTATCGATGGCGATGCGTTGTACATTTCTGTTGGTTCTGATTGTAATGCATGCCAAGAACAGGATCAACGTCGAGGAGCAATAACGAAATGCAATCTTGATGGGTATAATTGTTATTTGTACGCGCGTGGATTGAGAAATGCAGTTGACATGATCTATCACGGCGATACTATGTGGGTAACGGATAATGGGAGAGATTTACTCGGCGATGATCTTCCGCCGGATGAAGTTAACATTATTGAGGAAGGAAAAGATTATGGATGGCCGATCTGTTATGGTCAAAATATTCATGATACTGACTATGATAAAAACGTATATACGAAAGATCCATGTATGGATAAAACACCGCCGTGGATCGATTTACCTGCACATTCTGCTTCATTAGGATTAACATTTTATGAAGATGATTTATTTGTTGCGTATCACGGTTCATGGAATCGTAATCCTCCGACGGGATATAAAATTGTTCGGATCAATATGGCCACCAAGGAGATCAGTGATTTTGCAACGGGATGGTTACGTGGATCAAAACTCTATGGACGGCCGGTTGATGTACTCGCTGTTCGCAACTCTCTGTTTGTTACCGATGATGTCGCTGGAAAAATATATCGTATTTACAAAGGATAAGATTTAAATATAGTTGGGATGGGATTGGTGATATGGATCCACGACAGTTTCTCGAGCAATGGTTCTATGAATTTGCCAAGAATCGCGATTTGATTCATCGGAAAATTGATCACATTGATGAACAGCATCATCGCATTTATTTCAAAACGTATGAGCAATTGGTTGTTGTGGAACCTTTTTTCGGAGATATTGGAAACATGTTGCAGGTATTGGAAAAAGAAAAACATTATGCACTTGTTTGTTTCAACACCAGGGAAAATTTCAAAAAATTGATTGAACACTGGAATTCGTTTGTGGAGTTTCGTTTTCTGACCTTGTATTTTGTCAATCCTTTCTCGAATCAGGACAAGAAATGGGTGGTTGTTCCGTCTACCCATAGCCGCATTGCGGATCCGGGATCATTGAAGACGGGATTAAAAGCGATGTTTGACATGGTCGATGAATTTATGGCGGATGATGTCAATCGGTTGGAAGCGTAATTATCTCTTCTATCACACAAAAATTTAATAATTCACTCTTCTCTGATAGGATTGTGGACCAACAACTCGTTCCCTTACTTGAGTATCTTTATCGTGAGGAGAGAGAATATCGGGTCTTTCACGGATTCTTTTTGGTTCTGATTTCGTACCGAGATTTGATGTTTATCTT
>JAHFLI010000114.1 GCA_023255615.1 Candidatus Woesearchaeota archaeon | reverse complement strand
ACATATTTCTTTAATGTCGAGGAATGGGGTCCTCTTTAATACGGAAGTGGAAGCTGCCGTTCTTACTCCCATCTTTAATGTGAAATACTTTAAGACATTTATCCTTCTGGGATTATATGCGGGAGTTATTCCCGTATTCTTAGGATTACTCTGGCTACCATTCTTGAAACGAATCAAGGATAGATGGTATAACTTCTTACTTTCATTGACTATTGGGCTTTTAGTTTTTCTCGGATTCGATGCATTGTCCGAATCATTTGATTTGCTTGATAGAATTCCTCATTCGTTCAACGGTACGGGGTTGATCGTCATTGGTTTTTTTCTTGCTATTCTCATTTTATCGGCGATTAGCTATAAATCACATCATATTCCAAAAACAGAAAGCAATCAGGCACTGGTCTGGGCATATTTAATCTCTCTCGGTATCGGATTACATAATCTCGGCGAAGGTTTGGCAATTGGAAGTGCTTATGCATTGGGGGAAATTGCGTTAGGATCTGCACTCGTCATTGGGTTTATGATTCATAACATCACTGAAGGAGTTGCTATAATCTCACCACTAACCAAGTCCCCGGTCAATAAGTTTATGATTCATTTGTCGGCTATGGGACTTTTGGCGGGAGCTCCAACAATTATCGGAGCACTTCTGGCAGGATTTTCGTATTCTCCTACGATGAGTATTTTCTTCCTTGCCATTGGAGCTGGTGCTATATTTGATGTTGCATTTGATATTAGTGGTAGCCTCAACAAGGGATCATGGATTTCACTTTTTGCTATCGAAAATGTTCTGGGATTTTTTGCGGGATTGTTAATTATGTATGCGACGGGATTATTTGTGCTAGCATGACCTTCAAAAAATTCTTCCACACATTGTTTGATAAAAACCTCTGGCTCTTTATGGGCTCAGGATTATTAGTCAGTGTTGCCTACATTGATCCCGGAAATTGGGGAACAAATATTAGCGGAGGTTCAGAATTTAATTATACTCTTCTGTGGGTTATTTGGATGGCATCAGGAATGGCGATGCTGTTTCAGTATTTGTCGGGAAAGCTTGGGATTGCTGGCTATTCTCTTCCTGAATTGATTCACGAAAAATTCAAAAAAAAATGGATGATCTTTGCATATTGGATTTTAGCGGAGATTGCGATCTTAGCAACGGATCTTGCCGAATTCCTTGGTATTGTCGTTGCGTTAAATTTATTGTTTAAGATACCCTTGCTGTGGGGCACGTTTATCGGCATCTTTGATGTTTTGCTGATCCTCTTCTTGGCAAAAGAAAAATTCAGAAAATTGGAATATTCATTTATTTTATTCGTTTCCATCATTGGTTTGGCATTTCTCTATGAAGTGATCCTCTCAAAACCAAATTTCTCTCTTCTCCTGTATCATTCCGTTGTTCCTGCGATTCCAAAAGGATCATTATTAATTGTTGTTGGTATGATCGGAGCAACCGTCATGCCTCATGCATTGTTCGTTCATTCATGGCTCATTAAGAATAAGGTCATCAATTCTTCCGTTAAAGACAAATCGGAATTAGTGCGTTATCATCTTATCGACAATGTATTTTCCTTAACTATTGCCGGATTCATCAATGCAGCAATGGTGATCATGGCTGCCGCAGCATTTTATGGTATTGGTGTTATTGCAACACTTGATCAGGCGCATAGCACACTTATTCCTTTATTTGGTAGCTTCTCAGCATTTGTTTTTGCCCTCGCATTATTATCTGCAGGAATTTCTTCGTCAGTTACTGGAACTCTCGCCGGGCAATCAATCATGGATGGTCTGGTCGGATTCAAAATAAATATCTGGACGAGAAGAATTATTACGCGAGTCATTAACGTCATTCCGCTCACCATTGCTATTCTGCTCGGCATTGAACCATTGAAAATCTTAGTCATGAGTCAAGTTGTTCTGAGTTTAATGATCCCACTTCCGCTCATTCCCATTATTCTCTTTTCTGCCGATAAAAAAATAATGGGAGAGTTAGTCAATAAAAAAATAACCACCATTCTTGCATGGGCATTTGGCGCTGTTATTTTGGCTTTTAATGGCGTCCTGCTCTATTTATTTTTTGTTCCATAGATGCTAATCTTTAAAAATGATCATCAAATTCACAATCTATGGACGAAATAAAATGCCCAAAGTGCGAAAAAACATTTACTACTGAAGATGCTCTTGAGATGCACAAAAAATCGAAGCATCCTGAGGAAGCAAAGAAATCTCCCTTTTTTCACACTCATAAAAAGAAAATAAAAACCTGGGGCATTGTTCTTATTGTTCTTCTTGCTCTCGGAGCAGGAATATTTGGATTATCGAAAACAGCCGTTGATTGCAATACTATTCCAGCACCGGAAATGAACATTGGCAGCCACAGCGGCGTATCTCAACATATCCATACCCAACTAGAAATATACATTAATGGAAATAAAGAATTTATTCCGCCGAGTGTTGGATTGGGACAAAACTTTATGAGACCGTTGCATACTCACGAAGCAGATGGCATTATTCACAACGAATCTCCTTGTGCAAGAGATTTTACCTTAGGAGAATTCTTTTCTGTGTGGGGAAAGACATTTAACAAAAATTGTATCTTCGATCACTGCGTTGATGAAAACCATACCTTAAAAATACTGGTCAACGGAAAAGAAAACAGCGAATATGAAGACATTCTGCTCAAAGATAGCGATAAGATCCAGATTTATTATGAAGAAAAGAACGCTACTTCTTAAGAATAATCACGTTTCCTCTACCTTTCTTAATCTTTTCCACATATCCTTTGTGTTCAAGATCAGTAATCATTAAAGAAATCTTTGCTTCTGATTGAGGAAATGCTTTGCGAATATCTTTTTGCGTTGTTCTGCCACCTTCTTTTTTGATAAACTCCATGAGTTGGTTCAATTCATCGTCCAGTTCTCCCGAAGAAATTTCTTGCTTGACATCGCCAATTTCTTTTTTCTTCCGATAAAAATAAAATGCAAATCCAGCAGTACCTAACAGAGATAATCCAAAAATGACAAAGACTGCAATGTACGCCATGCGAATCACCGCATCTCCAGAGGGGATGAAAGGATCACCGACAGAAATCACCTCACTCTCATTAAGGAGTTGTTGTTCCTCCCCTAAATCAGGGTATAAAAAAAGATCTAATACAAAATCCCCATCTTCATGGACATCAATCTTTTCTTTAGAAAGGAATGTCGATGAATTATCTTTATACTCAGCAGTAATCTGATATGAACCGGGATTCAAGGTAAAGCTATACATCCCATCTTTTGAAATCATGCGCTGTTGAGGTTCAGAATCCACTTCAACGACAACATTATCCACTTTCTGCAAATTCAGATCATAAATCGATCCATGAATAGTTGCACCGTAGACAACAGAAGAAAGGATAATAAGAAGAATAATCCAATAGAGAGATTTTAACATAACTATCAGGGTAACGGAAAATTCTATTTAAAGATTTGCATAAAGCAAACGGAGCTCAAATAAAGGGTCCTAAAGGATAAAAAGAACAATTTAGGCCTTTTTTTTTAAAGTCAAAAAGTGTCTTTTTAAATAAATCTTCACTTCAATGCTCATTGGGAAAAAAGAAGATAGATTATTCAATCAATGGAGGAAACAATATGAGAAAGATACAAGCGATCATTGTTCTGGTGCTACTCAGTATAAGCATGATTCCGTTAACCTTGGCAGAATCCCATATTCCGAGCTTTGGAAGCTCTGCGGGAATTCATGTGGAGATTAATAAAACGGAAGATTCAGGAAACGATGACACCCATACAACTGAAACATCCGATCAACAGGATTCGAATGACAACGGGGCAAGTGATGATACTCTCTTGCAATACGCACAGTCTCACATCAAAGAAAAAGATGTAGATGGATGTGAAAGGCGATTGCAAGATGCATATCCGGATGCAACACGAGGACAAATTTCCCATACCTGTGTAGATTACATCGACTCCATCAATCTACAAAACAATCAAACTCCGAGTGTAGTCATAACGTCAAACACCAATGGATTAAATCGATGTGTTGGATTTTTGCAAGGAGTGAATATTGATAATGTGCGTGAAATCTGTCTAGAATTACTCAAAAAAGAACTTCAATGCGTTCCCTATTTCACTCAACAAAATATCCCCGCTCCAGAGCAAAAATGTGATGCACTATTTGCAGGAGCATCAGATGCACGAGTTCCTATTGGCGCAGTGGCTGGATTTAGAATGGACCGTATTGAACGCATCGCCGACTCTGAAGAAAAGGCGCGATTCGATGGGTTGCCGCCTGTTGCGCAAACAGTCCTTGTTCATCTCCCCATCGCACAGCAAAAGAAAATCCTTGATTCTGAAAACCCCGCTAAAAAATTAAAACGATACACACTCAAATTACTCTCCCCTGTTGACGCCTACCGAAAAC
>JAHFLI010000018.1 GCA_023255615.1 Candidatus Woesearchaeota archaeon | reverse complement strand
AACATCCGCAACGGCATGAATTTCTCTTGGAGACACAGAAGGTTTAAAGACAGGAATCATAGAAAATCACCGTTGTTTATTCGCCATATGGACGGAAGCAGACTGGAGCGCATCGAACGTTCCTGCATCAATCCAGAATCCATCAAAAATCTCATAAGTTAAATCGTTATGATCAACATAATACTGAAGCACTTCAGTAATCTCAAGCTCATCACGTTGAGAAAGTTTTAATGTTGGAATAATCGAAAACGCCTTGGGATCAAGCATATAGATACCGCAGATAGCCAAATCACTTTTCGGGTCTTTTGGTTTTTCTTGCATGCCGATAACATGACCATCTTTTACTTCTGCTAATCCATAACGATGAGGATCGTGAACTTTTTTCAGAATAATTTTTGCTCCAATAGTGTTTTTTTCAAAATCTTCTACACTCGAACGAATGCTTTTATCAATAATATTATCACCAAGGATTGCCACAAACTTTTCAGTGCCGACAAATTCTTTCGCGAGAGACAATGCAACAGGAATTCCACCAGAGCCGTCTTGCACTCGATAGGTTAAGTTCACGTCGAATTGTCTGCCAGAACCAAGTAAACGAAGAAAGTCAGAAATGTTTTCTCCCCCAGAAACAACAAGAATATCTTTAATGCCTGCTTCTTTCAACAATTCAAGAGGGTAAAAAATCATCGGCTTATTGTACACCGGCAACAGATGCTTATTGGTCACACTCGTTAATGGATAAAGCCGAGATCCTGTTCCACCAGCCAAAATAACGCCTTTCATAGGAGAAAAAGAATGAAAATTGATTTATAATGGTTGCTGTTTTCTGTGGTAGAGGATAAAAAAGATGAGTAAGAGGGTAATTGTCCCAACAGTAATCCATTTTCCTACGCGATAGGAATCAGGATCATATTTGAGCACAAGCTCCTTCTCTCCATTAATCCAGATCGCACTATTCACCCCATCTGATCGAAGAATTTCTCGTTGTTGTCCATCTGCATATGCGTTCCATCCGGGAATAAGATAAAACTTTTCGCTTAGTTGCAAAAAGCCACTTTTCCCCGGTAAAGAAATAACACGATAATCAGGAGAATAGGTAGTGAAATTCAATTCATCTGTATTCCACGTGGTTCCATACATTTTCAAAAATGTCGACACTTCCTCGGGAGTCATGCTTGTTTTATTTTCAAACAAATTGGGAAGAAGATGACCACCATTTCTAACAAATGATGCAAGAAGAGTTCCATCTCCGGCATCAGCACCACTGACAAGAATGACTGCATCAAAATGCTGTAAAAAATCAGGGGAATAATCATCCACTTTGCTACTTTTCCCCATCACCAGATTCTCCCGTGAAGGAATAAATTCTGGAAGCTTCATAATTCCATACATAATCTCCTTTTCTTGTTGAGTTTCTCCGACGATGAGAATACTTTTATCGGGAAGATACGCGCGGGGAAGATACTCAAGATTTTCATACAAATACGGACCATCTATGCCTTTATCCGTACCATAATCCTCGAGACAGTTTTGACATTTGTCGAATTTTTTGACAAATTGTAAACCTGGAACAGTCAATTCTTTATCAGAATAAATATACTTTGTGTTCAGCATACCATAAAATTTTGCAGGATCACTATACGTAACCGTAAGATATTCATTGAGATAATCATACACCCAGATCGGGCTGGTACCATAGAGTATTTCTAATTTCAAGAACACCGCATACATGCCCGCAAAACCAGCAATAGTTTGAGTTCCAATATTATGAACACGAAATATTCCCGGCTGCTGAGAAAGATAATTCAACAGCTGATTATTTTTAAGGGAATAGTCAAGATCAATAGTTTTTCGTCCATAAATCGACTCCGCTGAGAAAATAGCACTGGACAAGAAAAGGAGAATAACAAGAACAGCAAATACCTGCCCAATCTTTATCTGAAGCCATTTTTTCTCCACAAATGCAAAAAAGCGCGATGCACCAAATCCCGCAAGAACAGACATGCCAAATTGATAGAGAAATAAAAATCGATCAACATGATGTCCTTGAGCAATCCCCGGAACAAATTTCCAGAGAGGATAATAAAGAAGTGTACCTGCGCCAATAAGAAAACCAGCAAGAGCAATGCCAACAAATGTGAGAACATTCTTTTTCCTCCATAAGGGAATAGAAAACAAAACAAGAAGGACAACAAGCGGTCCCAGACTTGCATAGGAATTGTGCTCCACCCAGGTATTGGGTGGATTAATAATGAAGGTTATCCAATCTTGCGCGGTCTTAAATGACAAATGACCACCAATGCTGTCTTCATACGAAAAGCCTTGGCCCTTGCTTGAAACATCCCCCCACTCCAGAAGAGGGAGTATGCGGATAGCCATAAGCCCAAGAAAGATTATCCCAATAATAATGGCAACACCGGCAGCTTTGAACAACCGAGCTTTCAAATGATCTCCCCAAAGGGAGAATAAAAAGATGATCGGAAAAATAATCGAGACCGCATACAGAAAAAAATCAAAACCAGAACTGTGGCCGATAACGGCAAGGACGATCCCTGCAATAATGCTATTCTTTATCCAGGCATCTTCGTGCAGTGCACGATGGACAACAAGAAATAACAGTGGCGTCCAAGCAAAGACTGCATAGCGAGATTGAATAGTAATTGAATGTGTAATTGCAAATCCGCAAAACATATAGACGACACCGGAAATAAATGCATCCCGCTCTTTCAATCCAAGATAGATTAAAAGATAAAACATGAATAATCCTGCAAGAAAAGTATTCACCAGAATCCCTAAATTACAACCTCCTTGAAATGTCGGACTCAGCATTCCTAAAAGAACGTTATAATGAAGAACAGCATTTTGTGCATTTGCGAAAAAAGGAATACCTCCGTGATAGTTGGGCATCCATAAGGGCATCTCTCCATGAAGAAGACCATCTTGTGCAACTTTAAAATTTGCAACCTCAGCAACAAGACACTCGGAATAAATCATCTGATGAAATGAAAGCGCATTCCAATAAAAGACTCCGGTGAGAAGTACAAGAACTAAAATGTATTTCCAATGGTTTTTTTTAAGCAACGTTGTCATTTTTTCTCAACTTGAAATGATACACAAAATATCCAAGAATCAAAATAATCGAAATAATAGTAATAAAGGTTCCAAGAACATACGAAAAAGGACGATACGAAAAGGTAAGAGTTTCTGTTGATTGATCGATGAATAGTGCGCTTACCACTCCATTCGCACGCAGAATAGGGTATTCTGAAGCGACATCAGTTGCTTTCCATCCAGGATATAAACTAAATAATTCACTCATGACTAAAAATCCAGTTTTTCCTTTTGTTTCAAGAGAATAGGTGTTAAAATCAGTTCGCGTAATATCTTTATCATCAACAAATCGTGGATCCTTAGTCGAGAACAATTTCCAAACGGCATCTAACGAATTCTGATCAATGGTTGTTACTCCTTTCGTCACATCGGGGACTAAAATTCCCCCGCCATCAACATACTGTTTAAGAATTCCTGCGCTCTGATCAGACAGTGATCCTTGACTGAGGATAATAACGGGATATTTTTTTAAGGTATCGATAGAATAATCATCAACAGTTGATGTATCAGAGAGGATTGCAACCATGCGATTAGGTTGAAAGTGCTCATCAAGAAGAAGAGAGTACATTATTTTTTTAGAGTCTTCCTTTTGTCCAATAATCAACATCGCATTTTGGGTGAAAAACGCTCTCGGCACAAATTCTTTATTTTCATAAAGATAAGGACCATGCGCTTTGAGAAGGTTTTTGATCGGACAAATAGTACATTCGTTGAATTTTTTTACTAATATAAAATCAGAACTGTTCATCTCTTGCATTGAAGTAATATATTTAACATTTAAGATACCCCAGAATTTTGCTGGGCGATATTGTTGCGCGATCGCCAAATATTCGTTCATATATTCTGTTAGCCAAGTCGAAGAATAGGAAAAGATATGTTCTAATCCAAGCGCCGCATTATACACATCTGTTCCCCAATCAATCCCATTTGTTTCTATGGTATGAATGCGGAAATGACCAGGTTGTTGTGCAACATAATTGAGAATCTCATTATTGTCAATAATTTTCTGAACAGGAAATTCCTCATAGTTCGCTGGCTCCCGAGTAAAGACAATGAGATTAAGAAGTATAATAATAAATATTACTCCGGAAAGGATATACACGCCACGTCTTGTTAATTCATATCTTTTTTCAAGAGTATCCGTGAATAGATCGACCCCAAGTCCCGCTAAAAAGGCTCCCGCAAAAGAAAATAATGCAAAAACTCGTTCAAGATAACGGAAGCTGTCAAAAGGCGGAACATAGGTATAGAGAAGTTTAAACACAAAAGATCCTGAAGTAATGGAAATCGCAAGAATCATGGTCGCAAGCAAATACAGGTGCAATCGCCGAGTTGGTTTTGCATAGAGGGCAAATAACATAAAGAAAAAAGCGACAATACCAAGTTTATACAATCCCTCTCTCCCATCATATCGAATCCCAAATTTGAGTGGTTCTATTGCCGTCGAAAAAGTTTCTGAAAGAGGAGTTGCACGAGACGCACTCTGTTCATAAGGTAAATGAGCTCTGCCCGTCATATCAAGATATTCTTTTGTTGGCAATACCCGTTGCGCACTTAACCCAAGGAGAACAACAGAAACAATAATGCCCACTCCGACCACTTTTAAAAATCGTTCTTTCATATTCGATCCAATCAATTGAAAAACGAGAAATAATCCAAAAGCAACGAGATTGAACAACACAATCTTCAAACTCGGATCGGAGAGTATTTGTAGCGCAAAAATAATTCCTGTCATGACTGAGTAAAAGATCCACTGACGTTCCTGAAACGTCTTGATCAAAAACAAAAAGAGAAGTGGAGTAAGAGCATATGCGTTCAGTTGTGTTAAACCTCCACCAAGAGTTCGTATGGTATACCCTGAAAACATGTAAATAATGGCTGCAATAAATCCCGCAAACTTTTTCTTGGTGACGCTGAACACAAGAAGATACATGAAAATTCCAGCAAGAAAGAAATCGAGAATGTAGTTAATCTTCACCGCTGCAATCGTCGGTAATATAAGGGCCAACCATCCCGACCAGGAATCGATTCCTAAAAACACTCCGGAAGCAAGTGCAGGCATTCCACTAAACCCATACGGATTCCATAGTGGCCAGACATCATGATACTTAGAAAAAGATTGTTTAAGTAATTCAAATTTAGGTGCATACGTTGTTGTATGATCCAGCATGGGAAGACCTTGGAGATCAAAAATGTGAAAATGATGAAGGTGGATAAGAATCAATAAAAGAAGGGAAACAATGAACAGTATATGAACAAAGTAATTATCTTTCTTTTCCGTATTTATTGGTGATTCTTCTTGTACCATTCTACAAACCGCTTGATACCTTCTTCAATACTGACTTTGGGCGCATAGCTCAATAGTTTTTTTGCCTTTGAGATTCGTGCAAATGTTTTTTCAACATCACCCTGTTGTTTTTCCTTCATTATAATGGTTGCCTTTTTGCCGCTGGCATTCTCAATAAGGGATATGAGATATCTCAATGGTGCAGGATGAGAGTCACCTAAATTGATGATCTCAAACGGAAAAGGATGAGACAACGCAGAAAGAATACCATCAACGATATCTGAAATAAACGTATAATCTCTCTCAGAATGTCCATCACCAAAGATTACGAGTGGCTGTCCTTTAAAGATATTTTTTGTGAACAAATAGATAGCCATATCTGGTCGTCCTCGTGGACCATAAACGGTAAAAAAGCGCAAGCATGTAATTGGCAATCCATGTTGGGTATGGAATAATCGGCAAAGATCTTCTGCTTTTTTCTTCGTGACTGCATAAGGAGATATTTGTTCCAAATGAACGTCATCTTCAGAAAAAGGAATTTGTCGTGAATTTCCATAGACACTTGAACTTGAACCAAAAATGAATTGAGAAAGGCGATGCTCATGTGAAAGCTCGAGTAAATTCTTTGTTCCCTCTACATTTACACGATGATAGAGCTCAGGATCATCAAATGAAGGTCTGACTCCCGCGCGAGCTGCAAGATGAATGACCGTCGAGGGTGAGTGTTGTTGAAAAATGCGAGTGAGAGACTCTTTGTCTGTGATATCCACTCGACACAATATAAAATTCTTATGATGAACAAATGAGGCAATATGTTCTTCTTTGATGGTGGGATCATAAAAATCGTTAAAATTATCAACGCACACAACAGTCTCGCCTCTGCTGAGCAATGCTTCGCACACATGACTTCCAATAAACCCTGCGCCCCCCGTCACCAAAATAACCATAACAAGAAGGTCGGAAAACTGTTTATAAATATTGTGCTATGCACGAAGATTTAAATACAAATGGAGAACAATTCACTTATGAAAAAGATAGTTAAATTGTTGTTGCCGATCATCGCAACTTTTTTTCTACTCTGGTATCTTTTTCGTCAAACGACCCTATCGGACATCTCTGCGACGTTTCAAAAAAGTTCGCCTTTGTATATGCTCATTGGTTTCGGACTCTATATTTTGTGTAATATTCTTCGGGGCATGAGATTTAAATTTCTTATTAAAGAAAAAATACCTTCATTAACAATAATCAACATTGCGTTCGTTAATAATATGGCGAACAATATGTTTCCAGCAAAAACAGGTGAAGTTTCTTATCCCTATCTTCTCAAGAAATCAGGTATTTCCCTTCCTATGAGTCTTTCTTCCTTACTAGTCGCACGATTATATGATTTTATTGCCCTCTCCTTTATTTTTCTGCTCACTCTTTTTTTCGCCGTGATTCCTTTTGCCCTTCCGAAAGAGATCATGGTGATTACCGGATCTATTCTCATCATTGCAATTATTCTGGTATCCCTCGTCATTTATGGAAATCACGCACTAAAAAAGATCATCAAGAAACTCTTCAAAGGAAGACTCTATGAAGAAAAAGTGCTGGAGATTTTTGATCTAAGTGGAGAACACCGTGCAAAAACAGGTTCTCTTCTTGTCGTTTCCGTATTGTTGTGGATCATTAATTTCACTTCCCTCTTTTTCATTCTTCAATCGCTTCACATCGCAGTAACCATATGGCAAACGTTTTTCATCTGCATATTTTATGTATTTCTTCCCTTATTACCCTTCAACGGCATTGCAGGCTTTGGCACTGCTGAAGCATATTGGTCAGCGATGTTTATTCTCTTCGGGATATCTCAAGAAATTGCAATCGTTTCTTCGTTTTCCTTTCATATCATTAATGTACTTTATTTTGTTTTACCCGGTCTCTATGGATTATATGCACTAAGAAAATCACTGTAACACTTTCTTGATAGAATAATAGGTCTTTGTTCGGTTCTCATAATAAATCTTAACCAGAATGTCTAAAATAATTCCAAAAATCAAAAACTGAACACCAAGAATAACCAGCAAAATAGCAAGAAGCAATAACGGCCTATTTGCAAGAGATGCTCCAAAGAAAATCTTGTCGAACGTCAAATACCCACCGATAAGAGAGCCGAAGAAGGTAAGTACTAATCCCACGGGACCCAAAAAATACATCGGCTTTGTTGAATAGTTCATCCAGAATTTAATGACGATAAAATCAAACAACCCACGAAATACCCTACTAAATCCGTATTTGGTTTTTCCAAACGCGCGGGGATAATGTTTTACTTTCACTTCACCCACTTTAAACCCTTTCCATGATAAGATCGTTGGAATAAAACGATGAGTTTCTCCATAAAGATCTACATTCTCAACACATTCTTTTCGATAGGCCTTTAATGAACATCCAGAATCGTGAATCTTCTCTCCAGTGAGTAATTTGCGAAATCCATTGGCGAACAAAGAGGTAATTGTTTTCCCAATAGAATCTTTTCGATTTATCCTCCATCCAGAAACACAATCATATCCCTCATCCAATTTTTTAAGCAGAAGATCAATGTCATGAGGATCATTCTGTAAATCAGCATCAATGGTAATAATCACTTTTCCTTGAGCACGTTTAAATCCCGCATCAAAAGCAGCGGTCTGGCCAAAATTCCGTCGAAACTGAATAACTTTCACGTGTTTATCTTCACAATGCAGTTTTTCGCAGACTTCAAGGGTTTTATCAGTACTCCCATCGTCAACAAAAAGAATTTCGTAACTTTTTCCTCGTAATGCCTCTGTTAATCGATGATGCAGAACAGAGATATTTTCTTGCTCATTATACGCAGGAACGACAATACTCAGATCAGTCATTTTTGGTAAACCGAAAGTATTTTTTTAATGAGCTGAGTAGTGGAAAAGCCTTTATAATTCTTTATAATATTGATTCTTCCCCCATTTCCGATGACCGTCGGGGCCTCAACACAGTTCTCACCATACTCTTCCCCGTTGCAATGAATATGTGGTTTAATCATCTCAAGCAAGGTAATAGGATTCGTTTCATCAAAAAGAGTGACGTAATCAACTGCCTCCAATGCGGCAAGCATCTCCGCTCGTGATTGTTGATCATTGATGGGACGATCCTTACTTTTATATTTTTTAATAGAGGAATCTGAATTTAATCCAACAATAAGAATGTCTCCCTGCGCTTTTGCTTCCTGCAAGAATTTGATATGCCCAATATGTAAAATGTCAAAGGAACCATTGCACGTCACAATTTTCTTTCCTTGTTTTTTTAATTCACCCACTACATGCTTTATTTCATTCCTTGTCTTTATTTTTTTACTAGTCATCCAAGCTCATCTCCAATTCTTCCCGTGTTACGCTTGATGTCCCTAATTTTCCAACGACTATTCCTGCAGCATGATTTGCAAGTAATGCAGCATCTCGTAACGAAGATCCCGCAGCTAACGAAAGACCGACTGTTGCTACAACAGTGTCTCCCGCTCCGCTGACATCGTACACTTCCTTTGCTTTTGTTTCAACATCAATAACCGAGTCACCTTCAAAAAGCATCATCCCTTTTTCTCCTCTGGTAATCAACAGAGAGCATCTAAAATCAGTTTGAAGTTTTTTTCCCAATTCTTTTATTTTTGTATCGGGGCAATCAGACCATCCTGCTAATTCGCACGCTTCTTTAAGGTTAGGAGTAATAAGAAATGCTCCAGAATAATTCACCTTATTCGACGGTTTAGGATCAACAATGACCTTGAGATGCTTTTGTTGTGCGAGTTGAATAACTGCATCATACAATGGTTGTGTAATAACTCCTTTTGCATAATCTGAAATAAGAACAACTTCAATGTCCTCAATAACGTCATAAATAGTTTCAATAATTCTCTGTTGAATATGATCAGAAATATCTTCGCGTGTTTCATAATCAAAGCGAATTAATTGCTGCTTCCCACCCATGACACGGACTTTTCTCGTCGTTCTTCGAGAAGAATCAACAACAATACCTTTGGTACTCATCATGCGTTTGTTCATCTCTCCCTGTAAATGATTCCATGTTGTATCATCACCAACAACACCAACCAGTAATCCTTCTCCATCCAATGAGTTAATGTTTGCAGCAGTATTTGCCGCTCCTCCAACGGTATAACTCTCTCGGTGAACATCAACAATTTGCACAGGAGCTTCAGGAGAAATCCTCGACACATTTCCCCAAATATATTTATCAAGCATAACATCTCCAATCACTAATACTCGTTTTCCCATCATGCGTTGAAGAATGTGTTTCATGTAATTTGGTCCTCCCGAAAATAATCGGTAATACCTTCAGCCAATGAATATCGTGCAGAAAATCCGATCTTTTCTTTCGCTAAGGTGATGTCTGCACAGGTTAAATTCTGATAAAAATCATAGGGGTTGTCAAAATAATCTGGTTCTAAAGAGGTACCAAGAACATTATTCAAAAGGTGAATCATCGTGTTAAACGATTCTGGTTTACCCGTTCCGACATTAACGATACAATTCTCTTTGGCATTCATCGCAAGAAGGTTTGCTTCAACAACATCTTTGACATAAATAAAATCCCGTTGCTGATCACCAAATGTAAAAATGCGCGGTCTCTTTCCGGCTTTCATTTGTTGTGCAAGCTGATAGATCATTGAAGCAGCATGTTTTTTGTATCGTTCTCGTGGTCCATAGACGTTGAAATAGCGCAATCCAATGAGTAAAGGGATTGATCCTCTGAAATTCTGTGCGATGACTTCCATTTCTCTTTTCGATCGCGCATAAGCATTTAACGGATTCACCATATCAGATTCTTTATGTGGTGCAGGATTATTTCCATACACGCCCGCAGAACTCGCATAAATGACTTTTGATGTATTCTTTTCCGCAAAAGAGAGAATATGTTTAAAGCCATCAACGTTAATCTTCATCATTTCATGTTCATCAGTAACTAAGGTATCGGTAATCGCAGCTTGATGAAAAATGACATCAACATGTCCTAATGAGAATAAATCTTGTTCAGAAATATCCCCACAAATAACATCTCCCTGAAATCCTTTGAGATTTTCAAATTTCGAGGAACGAAAATCGTCAATAACGATCACGTCATGTCCTTTTTTTTCCAAGGTCAATGCAAGGTTGGAGCCAATAAATCCGGCACCACCCGTTACCAGTATCCTCATCCCATCGCCTCCTCGACAAGTTCGCAAAGAATATGGATAAGAAGTAAATGGAACTCCTGAATTCTCGGTGTATTGTTCGAAGGAATATGAATATTGATGCCCATCGTTTTCATATCCCCCCCATCTTTTCCCGTCAGAGTAATGCACGAACATCCCAGCTCTTCTGCTTTTTCTAATCCGCGAAGAATATTTTCGCTCGTTCCGCTCGTGCTCAACGCAATAACAACATCTCCTTGTTTCGCAAAAGATTCTATTTGTCGTTCAAAGATTTTTTCAAATCCATAATCATTTCCCACTGCAGTAAGAATTGCAGTATCTGATGCCAATGAAATACACGGCCATCCTTTGCGTTCTTTTTTATAACGTCCAACAATCTCTCCTGCCAGATGAGATGCTTGCGACGCACTTCCACCATTGCCCATGACCATTAGTTTATTTCCTTTCTTGAGTGCATCAACAATAACCGTTGCAGCATGCTCGATCAGTGGAATAAGTGGAGACAGTGTTCTGCCTAATTCATTGTGCTCTACAATCATTTGAAATATTCGATCTTTCATGATATCACCAAAAGTATGACCTTTTCATACCTTTAACTCGGATTCCCTATATAAATGTTTCTATGTCGTAATTATTTTCTATATGGTTAATAATTTAACATATGTTATTATTTATTAATAGTAAATAATAAAAAAAATTAAATACGGTGGTTTTTTCCGAGCTACAGGCAAAATATAAAAAAACAAAATCTGAGAGCTCATGGACTATAAACTGATAATCAAAGATTTGGAAAAAAGGCTGAATCCTGATGGAGCAGTTAAGCCGCTTTTCGGTGGAGCTCTTGTTGGTTACGCTGGTTCAGAATTTCAAACTCGATTGCTCGAAGGGGTCCTTCGAACAAGAAATAGAATAGGTGTAATGTATTCTCCTGAAAGGGCTGATAGATTTCTTCAAGACGTTGCACAATATGTACATTCAACGTTGCCAACAATCGAAGATTCCGTACTCGATTCGATAAAAACACCACAAGACGGAGAATCGTTTTCTAGCGCTGGAGTCATGTCAAAGGTAAGAGTCAATCGGTATTTACAACAAAGTGGTTTTTTCGGTTCATTGGATAAAGTGTATACAACTCTGGAACTCGTATCTGCATTATCAGAAAGATATAGTAGGGCTATTGCTGAAAAAAATAATGACCTCAGATCGGGTAAACCAGAAGATGTTAAAAACGAATTGAAGAAAGAAATTCAAGACAAAAAATTGAAGCTGATGCAAAAAATGACAAATGACCAAACACAACATGAGAAGAGTGAAGAATTGTTTGATACCTGGTTAGCAAAACAAAGCGAGATGGGAAAGTTTGGTTACGAAGTCGGCCGATACCGCGAAGCAGTTT
>JAHFLI010000113.1 GCA_023255615.1 Candidatus Woesearchaeota archaeon | reverse complement strand
TCCGAATTGTTTATCCCCCGTCTGCATTATTTCTTTGGAAGGTGAATTGAACGTTTCGGTAGTTTGTGTAGCACATCCAGAAACCACCACAAGAAACACTAAAGTACAAAATAACATCAAAAGAATTTTCAATTTTATTCCTCTTTTCATATTAGTCAACAACAAGAAGTTAATATTTATAAATCTATATAAAATGGAAAGCTTCATCTAAAGAATTTTCTGTTTCAAAAAAAAAACACGCCCACCCCTACGACGGAAAGACTAAAACGAAATGTCCCCCTTGATGTTTGTTCTTTGATGTATCGCATTTGCTCATTTGATAGAACGCCCTTTCTCCCGACTTTAGTCGGATTTATTTTGGGAGTATGTCATATTTTTTTCTTCTTAATCAATTGTTCCAAGAAAAATCCGAAAGAAAGACATCACGTCATATTATCTTTCCGAAGAATATGTAAATTATCAATGTCTTTAAAATGAAACTAAATCGTTTCCGAAAATCATAAAGAATTACCAACTCAAGAAACATTTATAACCTATCCATGAAGTTCCTCTCTCTATGAATCCGTTTGAATTTGAATTACGAACACATGTGGTTTGTGGTCCAGGAAAAATTGCAGAGTTAGCAACCATTCTTGAAAAAGATTCCTTCAAAGACATTGCTGTCGTAATAGATGAAGCCGTAAAAAACAACAATGAAATTACTTCTGCGTTAGATAAGTGCAAGGAAAAAGGAATCGCTGTTCATGTTTTTTCTAATCCCGTTGCAGAACCTGATTATGATTTTCTTGATGAGGTTACCAATAACATAAGAAAACATCATGCACAATGTATTGTCGGCATCGGCGGAGGAAGTACATTAGATTTAGCAAAAGGCGTTGCGACATTGCTCACCAATGAAGGTCCGGGTATTTCTTACCGTGGTTTTCCTCAGCTCAAACATAAACCATTGCCGGTTATTGCGATTCCCACAACCGCAGGAACTGGAAGTGAAGTTACCTATAATGCAGTGTTTACTGATTCAAAAGAAAAAAGAAAGTTAGGAATAAATTCAAAATTTAATTATCCAATGCATGCTATTCTTGATCCTCAGCTCACCTTATCATGCCCACCATCGGTGACTGTTTCATCAGGCATGGACGCTTTAGTGCATACCTTAGAAAGTTTTGCCGCAAAAAATGCAACTCCGTATTCAAAAATGTTTTCTCGTGAAGCATTTATGTTATTATATGATCATTTAATTCATATCTCAGAGAAACCGAATGATATCATGGTGAGATCCAATCTTCTTCTCGGTGCGCATTATGCCGGAGTTGCGTTAATGAATTCAGGTGGCGGTCCAACGGGCGCAATGTCGTATCCCCTTGGTGCTTTATTTAAAGTTCCTCATGGTATAGCTGGTGCAGTTTTTTTGCCAAAAATTGTTCGCTTCAATTGCGAGCACGGTTATAATGGATACAATGAATTATTTGATATGATTAATGGTGCTGATAAAACTCTTTCTGCAGAGAAAAAACGATTAGCCTTTGCGCAAAAGATTGATTATGTATGTACTATATTAAATGTTCCAAAAAAATTAACAGTATTCGGAATAAATAGAGAAAATGTTAATTTATTGATTGAACCCATATTTGGAAAAACTCATGCTGCAGTTGAACAAAATCCAATTCCGATGAAACGAGAAGATATGGAAAAGATTATTGACGGGATGTTGTAACCTATCCAAAAAAACCTAACGCTTTTCCAGCTCTCCAATAGGACGTTGCGCTCCACAACAATTTCTCGGCTCCTCCTCCGATACCATTCAGAGAGTAAAACTCTCGAAAACCTCAACGATGAGTCCATTGAGTAAACACATTTAATGCCACATCATGTACGTTAGGTACTTCTTCTTTCATCATTTCTAACGCAACTATCCCTTCACCAGTACCAATATCCCAAATAGTATTATACTGATTCACTCGGTTATCTGTCCGCTTTTCTTTCTTTGTTCGATCAAGCGGTGGACCTCGATCATTGACTCTCAATCCAAAAGGAGTAATCATTCGTTCCATCTGATCGACAATAGTGCCATACTGATTCGAATCCACAATCCCAAACTGAACAGCCAATGACTGCCCAAGAAGGTCGAATGAAGAACGTCCATCTTGTTCGGTGTATTGATCAGCATAATAATTGCCATTCCAGAATACTTCTTTTATTTTCTGTTTCAACCGTTCTGCTTTTTCGGTTTCACCAAGAATGCAATACGCACGATAGAGCATGACATTATTTGATAAAAGAGCAACGTTTTCTGGAAATCGTATATTATCTCTCCAATCTGCACCCCGATATAATCCGTCAATGACGTTGTTTTCAGTCCATGCTAATGCATTCCTCATTGCCGCTTCATGTTCTGCAAAATATGACTGATCTCGTTCCTTGAATTCTCCACACGCAAGAATGTATTGAAGCCCAGAATCTGTAGTATGCGATGTATAGGAATGCGCGGAGAATTTTCCAATTAATTGAAGGAATTTTTTCCAAGTATATTGAGGAAATCTCCAGGGATCTTTCAACGCAAGGCGAAACTTTCTCTTTTGCCACCCTTCATCATGATACAGTGTAGGGATGCTTCCGTCTGCTTGCTGTTA
Source organism: Candidatus Woesearchaeota archaeon (assembly GCA_023255615.1). Lineage (GTDB taxonomy): Archaea > Nanobdellota > Nanobdellia > Woesearchaeales > JACQSR01 > JACQSR01. The sequence goes on along the minus strand of JAHFLI010000113.1, from coordinate 1,838 downwards.
GAGTTTGATTTCGTCAAGGTGATCTCTAACTTTTTCGCCATGTCCGAGATCAAGAAGTGTTTGTATCGAACGCGCCAAATCTCTCGTCCAATACATTCGTTTGTATCCTGGTTGTTCCACCGTTTCTTCTGTCGGTCCTGCCCAAAATCCCAGCGGTCCTTCACACAACGCAACAACGCCTTCTGCTTCATTTCGTCGTTCTAATATGAGATCATCAAGAGACATCAGACAAGGGAATGAGAATTTCTTTATAAGTATGACATTTTTTCGAAAAGCAATGCATTGAAGAAATAATTATCCGAAAAGATTAAACATCTTCAATGGGAAGGACAACAATTTTTCCACCAAAACTGACATGCGGAGCACTCTCTGCAATTTTTATTGCTTCATTCAGCGATGCAGCATGAATGATCATATATCCACCAAACGGTTCTTCCTTATACTCTGAAACCGAATATTTTTGCACGATCTTTGCATTGTTCTCAAACGGATAACAATCCAGCATCATTCCTTTCGGCAATCCCATGACCCATTCTCCGCCTTTTTTTCTCTGAGTTTTTTGATCTGGTTTATCAACAGAAACAAACAACAACATGAATTTTTTTAGTTTTGTCATATTCAGTATAGCCTAACGCATATGCAACTCTTTCAATGAAACCGTGAGGCTCAGGTATTTGTGCTTTAATCCTTTCTGCATCTCTAGGAAAAATTTATGATTTATATTATTTTGTGTTTTTTAGAACACTTAATATCATCGTCAATATTCTACAATCATGGATGTAAAAACCAAAAGGTTTAAATATTAACTAAAATAAACATATATTAACTATGATAAATAGATATAAACTTAAGTTAACTAATCTTCAGCAGGAAATTTTAAGAATGTTGTTCGTAAAGGCAGGAGAATCATTAAACCAGAGACAAATTGCAAAAACTCTTGACGTAACTCCGCCAGCAGTAATGAAAGCCCTCCCTCAATTAGAGAAAGAAAAGTTCATCAAACTCGAGCAAGATAAAGAATCAAAAAGATGGTCGATTGAATTAAACAGAGACAATCATAGAGTAATGCAATTAAAAAGAGTAGATAATATACGGCAAGTGTATGAGTCAGGATTCGCTGATTTCATCGAGAAAGAATGTGCAGGAGCAACCATCATCTTATTTGGGAGCTATTCAAGAGGGGAAGACACAACAACATCAGATATTGACATCGCAATAATAGGTAGGAAAGAAAAAGAAGTGAATAGAGAACTATACGAAAAGATATTTGAACGAAAAATAAACCTCAATTATTACCAATCATTCAAAGAGATACATAAAAACCTGAAGGAAAATCTTTGTAACGGCATCGTGCTTTCAGGAGGAGTTCAATTATGAGTGCAGTAAAAAACTTTGATGAATGTATAAAAAAGAACATTGTTAAAAAACAGAGTCCCGACAAGTCAAGAGCAGAATTTCTAATAAAGGAATCTGATCAAAATTATCAATTGCTCATGGAAATGATCGACAAATTGAAGATCAGCGATAATAATGCAAATATGTTCATAAAATCCAGCTATGACATCCTCATGGAACTGATCAGAGCAAAGATGCTTTTGGAAGGTTACAACGCCTCAGGTGCTGGAGCGCATGAAGCAGAAGTATCGTACTTAAGAGTTCTGGGATATACGGAAAATGATGTTCAGTTCGCAGAACAAATGCGATTTTTTAGAAAGGGTATGCTCTATTATGGAACAATACTCGACAAAGAATACGCAGAAAAAGTCATTGAGTTTACCAAACGAATGTATTCCAGATTAAAACAAAAGTAAAAGAAAAGGTTAGTCTTTCAAAAGTTC
>JAHFLI010000112.1 GCA_023255615.1 Candidatus Woesearchaeota archaeon | reverse complement strand
GGTAGCAAAGCGTATCCATTTTTCAGCCAAGCGAAAGTATGTGATCTCGTCATTCGTTTTAACTGAGGATGTTCTATACCTAAACTTCGCTCATTCGCTTGAGATAGGATCCACCAACAACTATGTGATATTTATCATGCTTAAACAATATTTTTCTGTCACCAAAAGAATATTTTCTGTTGAGTATTTCCTTCGGTCTTCTTGATATCTGCGGGATTATTCCTTGTCTTAACAGGAGATCGCGCACTTGATATGCCATTATTTTAGAATTAGTGACAAGTGTAAACGCCCCAGTAGTTGTACAGCCATCTCCCCTCCACAAACCTCTTATAATCTCAATCTGCTTATCTTGGGGGAGTAGCATCATCCAATGAGGCAGTTGTTTGTTATGCGCATATTTTCCAAACATTTTTTGGAAAAGATCTCGAAGAATCTTTGTAAACACCATTATTCTTGTAACATTACCCTCATCTTTGTTGGTGGGGGATAACCCAAATGATGCCTCTAAAGATTTGTTGACATCATTTATATAACTCTTTTCTTTTTTTGGGAAATACCAATTAACCCCTCTTGATGTAATGCACCCTTCAGAAAGATAATAACCAACTAATCGGAGAAAATTCTTGTCGACCAATATACTATTTGGCATCTTTCTTGATGTATATGTTTCTCTCTTATTATGTGCAAATCCGTTCTTTATTGGAACATCTAAAACATCAGAGATTTTAATCTCTTCTCGGTCAAATGTTTCTTTTATAACTGGATAGAGAACTAAATCTTTTACATTTAGCTCTTTTGTTTGCACCCATTCTGGTTCAGAATATGAAAATCGCCAATAATTCGACCCGGTTCCTTTTTTAATTCTTACACGGAGGACTGGATGTTCAGGGGTTAGAAGTGTCGGCTCTGTAAACATTCCAGTCTTCACCTCTATAAGTTGCCCATTATAATCTCTACTCATGGTACCAATAACTCGTTCATACGTTCCATCGATAGTGAGAACTCTTTCATCATAATCGATAGACGAAATATGTTTAGCCTCATTATTTGTCATTACCATTTCGGTTGGGGGCAAGCACGTCGCACAATATGAAACTCCTTTGCCATAAAACTCTTGTTCACCAGGAACATTCAGTTTTCGTCGAATTGTGCCCGTTCCTAAAAAGATTGTTTTTGATTGGTATTTTTTTCCAGATGCACAAACAACTTCAAAATAGTTATTTGTTCTTTTAACATCAACAACTTCCTCTTCTTCTGTCTTTACGCCCAAGTATTCCGCGTGTTCTTTAAGGTGATTTGCCAATTCCAGACCAGTGAGACTTGAATATCCGGGATAATTCTCAACGATATGGGTAGTAATAATTAATCCACCAACTTCTTTTGCAAGAATAAGAGTTTTCAATCTAAATCGCGAAGCATAGACAGCAGCTCCATACCCAGCAACCCCACCACCGACAATGATAACATCGTATAGCTCTTTGTTCATAAGGCAAAAAAGATGAGGTCTATTTATATACTTTTTGATTACCATTTACTCGGGCAACAGTAATTCTTGGAGGGAAGAATTCCAACAAGGTATGCTGCTCTTGATAATTAAAGAGATGAGAAACTGCTTTTCGTGCAAGTCGAATATACTCTTTTTTATCATAGATAAGGGATTCATCACTGTATCTATTCTCTGAAATGGAAGAATCCTTATGAGTAATAACATATCGAAGATATTGTCCTGCTTGCGGAGAGAATCCTTTCCTTCGCAATTTCTTAAGAATAATTGATTGTGGCAATGAAGAAGAATACTCTGTTTTTGATATTCCTTTTGTAATGACTAGATCATCCATTTTTACGTGTTTATGCCCGAGTTGATCTATTGTGTTCTGTAGATGAACAAGACTTTCGTATGCATATGCCACAAACTCATTCTCATTGTTTGCTTCTGCTAATTCTGAGATAATTATTTCCTGAAGCTGAGCAAGAAGTATGGGTGTATCATGCTTTCGCACTTCAATGCCACGACATTTGATTTCTCCGCTTTGAAATACTCCATAATACCGGTTAGGAACAGGAATATCATCATGATCCGTTGACGGTAAAAACATAATCCAACGATATATTCCTTCCAAACGCACTGCAAATTTCAGCTGTTCTTTTATAGATGTCATCACCTCCTGCAAGTCTCTCTCTCGAAGATTATCTTTCTTGATCCACAAACAATCCACAAAGCCATGTAAAACTTCAAACCCGTGATCCTCTGCAATCTTTGTTGCAGCTAATAATATTTCCCGTGCATATGCTTGAATACATTGGTGGCTCTCAATGCGTGCAAATTTACTTTTTTTGAAACCCATATACCCAAAACAGCAGACAAGAAAGCCTTTGAGCGCATTTGCGTGTTCTTCTTTTCCCATCTCTTTGTAGTATAATCGTTGGTTAATAATGGGCGCAAGCATTTCTCCCATAATTCCCTGTTCTTTTCTACAGATATTAATATTCAATCCAAGAGCAGTATTATCTCGGCAACATCGACAGAAAAGAGTTTCAGTTGAGATATTCTTATTCACCATAATAGAAGGAAATAAACTAACAAAATCAATTTCGGCAACATCAGTGTGAAATCCGATACGTGGCTCAAAAATAAACGCACCTCGATCTGCTTGAAATAAATCGTATCCTGATTTCCAGACTTCAGTACACGAAGAAGTATATGGAATCAAGAATCCTTTTTTCATGGCATAATACAACTGAAGATTGCTTACGGCAGATCCAATGGATTTATTGTTTGCACGCTGTAATGTCATCCTGCATATTCTTCCGATCTCAAACGGATAGATCATTGACCATTGTCCATACAATGTTCCTGATTTTTTCAAATGCAACCGTCCTTTCAAATTGATTGAGTTATATTTGTAATACATCTTCCCATACGAAAAATATGAATTTCCATTTACTGTAAATTGATCTGTACCAAAACGAGAAAATGAAAAGGAAGGGTAATGTTTTCGTATGCATGATAACAAATACGGCAACTCAATATGGCCATCATTAGTGAGAATAATATCAGAATCTTCTTCCGTGAAATCTCGAACAAACGAATGAATCATATCAGTTTCAGAGTATGTTTTATCATTAAAAGTAATGGATTGTAATTCCGGAAGGAAATCTTTTCGTAAGGGATATGAGGTTGATAGAGAAAGAGTTGCTGTTTTTAATAATGGAATATCATAATCGACAAAAGGAGAATCTTTCGGAATCAAAGAGACATAATCCTCATGTAGATACACATCTACTTCTCCTGTAGGAAATAAATGATTCTCAAACATATACCATTCTGCTAAAGGAAGATCTGCATGAAAGATTTCATACGAATAGTTTCCAAAATGTTCGATACTTCTGACTAATGATCGAAAAGAAGGAATAGAGGTTATGATCGTTAATACTGTTTTTATTCCTTTAATTGTTTTTTTCCGTTGAAATGATGAGGGAATATGATGACGGGATAAGGTAGTCTGTAATTTCCGTAATTCTTTTACTGAAGAAAACACATGAATTCTCGGAGAAAATTGACATTCCACGAAGTAATTTTTTCCATTAGAGATCCATGCATGGAGTTTTCCTTCCGATTCAAAGATATCAATTAATTTCACATAAGAAATAAGACATTTTCCCTTTTATACTTCACAGACAGATGGCCAGTGAGTGTGTGGAGAGTAACCGTGGAACTTTTTCTAACGTATGTTGAGCAACGCGAGTGTAGATCTGTGTTGTTACCAATCGTCCGATGTTAGCCAAAATTTTCTTACTGCCTCCTGTGGAGGTAAACCGAGAATCCTTTGCTGCCTTCGCTTAATCTCACAGAAAAAATAAAAGTGTGAAATAATCCTTATTGCCACATAACAAAGATTAAAAAATTATTTATTAATGACCTTCTCCCCGCCCTAAAGGGACGGGGTTTCTAGATGAAAGCAACATTATGGTGTTGTTCTTGATTTCTTATGTAGCGGGTGCATGATTCTATGTCATTATGGCCAACAGTTGCTGCATAGTTTCCTGAAGACCAGAAATGACCTTGAGGATAGCGCAATCTGGTCTTCTCCTTGTTTCTGAAGATAATGAATGCTGATCTTCCTTTAAAAAGCGAAAGCGCTTTTGAATCAGTCATGCCGTTGGGTAATGAAACGAGAAGATGGATATGATCCGGCATGACTGAAAGTTCATGGATGATGATTTTGTGCTCCTTTGCTGCTTTTCTGATGGCAGCATCAACAAGGTTTTTATTCTCCAGCTTCCTCATCATCTTATATCTGTATTTCGTGCACCATTCAAGATGCCAGAAGTTGTTTCCGACTTTATGGCTTGGGTATTGCATCATGCTCGTCCTCCGACGAGCAAAGCTCACGCTAACTCTGAAACGTTAGTGCGTGACGCAGCGTACGCTCGTCACGCATTTTTTTATTCCCAAAGAAGAAAAAGATTACTAAGCCATTCAT
>JAHFLI010000111.1 GCA_023255615.1 Candidatus Woesearchaeota archaeon | reverse complement strand
GCACCGGTCGGAAAATCAGGACCTTTGATGTAATGCATTAATTCCTCGATAGAAATGTCAGGATTATCGATCTGAGCAACAATTCCGTCAGCAACCTCAGTGAGATTATGGGGGGGCATATTGGTTGCCATTCCGACGGCAATACCACTTGATCCATTCAATAATAAATTAGGTAATTTTGAAGGCAACACCGTTGGTTCTTTTGAACTTCCATCAAAATTGGGAACAAATTCAACCGTTTCTTTGTCGATATCATCCAACAACTCTTCCGCGAGTTGAGTTAAACGAACTTCAGTATTGTGACTAATAAATCCATTTGAAATAAAAGAATGACAATCACTATCCACTCGCAGCGAATATACTTTGTTTATTCCGGCATCTTCGACAAGAACTATTTTATCGAAGAGGTATTGGTAGGTAAGAAGATATTCAAACATCTGCGCAGTAACCTCTACTTCAGGAAAAGGGATCTGAGTGAGAATTTCTTCTTGATGTTTTTCCAATGATGAATACCTGTCAAAATTATGTCTCTGGATAAAGTGAGACGATGTCCGTGAACGAATATACTCCGCTAAGAACGGAATTTTATCAGTGAGACTTTGATCCTTTTGATAATGAAGGAGGACATATTCCAATTTGTTGTTTTTACGTTCTGATAAGAAACCAATCTCTTTATGAAATCGCAGGATGTTTCTTTGACCTCTAATATACAATTTCCAGACCTGCCTATATCTATCAAATCGTTGTGTAGAAGAAATACCGAATCGCAAAAGAAGCACCTGAAGCTCCTTTAACATCTCCTCACTTGTTGAACAACAGCTCAGTTCTATCATCTTGTGAGCATAACTAATCGATCCATCTCCTTCAAAGTAGGAACGGATAAAAGACGCCGCAATATTTTTTGGAGACTGAAGAATCAACTGAGGAATTCGTTTATCTTCAGATCGAACTGGAAGTAATCCGATGGAACGAAGAAATCGAAGAACAGGCCGAATATGGCATTCAAGTCGAGAGTATTCTTTTTTACCGTATGATGATGGTTTCTTTCTGAATGTATGAAGTGGTGCATCGGGGAAGATGGTCTTCCATTTACCAATGAATTGCTTTACCCATTGTTCATCAGTATTGCAAAACTCCAATTTCCTTTCTGAAATACTTCCCTCAGCAATAAGCGATCCGAGTATAAATGCAAGATCACTATTAAGAACGCGCGGTAGTTCGTATTTTTCTTTTTCTAAAAAGAATGGGGTAAGGTCAACAGGGTTATTCGGCCAGAATGAATCAGTCAACCTGTCCAACACTGCATAATCGCCAGTTTCTATATCTTCAAGGAGTTTCCATGTCAACCGTAGTTTTCCGGATGCATCTTTTTGAAGGGTGAGTATGGGATGATTGAATGTTCCTGTGAGAGAATAACCTTTGTCTGTTGTTATTCGAATGGTGCGATGTTCGCCGCTGTCGAACCATTTTGACGCCGTGTGAACTTTTTTATCTTTCGAGATTAAATGGAGATTGATATTTTCCTGATTGGCAATTTCATCAATTCGCACAAGCCCTTTTTCTGTGATTATCAATGAGTCTCCGGTGACACAATACCTCATCGCTGCAGCGCTGTCTCCATCAATGGAACCAAAATTTCCTTGTCCATCAACTAAAGGATAACGCAACGAAAAAGGTTGAGCCATTCGTACGATACTATCATAGACTGCTTGATCGCCATGGGGATGAAATTCGGCCAAGACACGACCAACAATAAACGCAGACTTTCTATAGGCCTTGTTATGGACTAATCCTGCTCTTCCCATCGCGTAAAGAATCCTTCGATGAACGGGTTTGAGACCATCTCTGACTTCTGGAAGGGCACGTCCAATAATGACCGAAAGAGAGTAATCTAAATAGGAAACTTTCATCTCTTGGTCGATGGGTCTGCGGATTATTTTTTCGCCTATTGGAGGTGTGTTTTGGTCATCCATAAAAATCAGATTTCTCGTCGATAAAACCTAAATTTTAGGTATTTATAAGGGTTGCGGTTAAAATGCGTATTTTTGCTCTTTTTTGAGCACCATATCAACCACTTTTTCTTACGACATTGGACCCCACATCAAAGCTCTTTCCACAATATACACATGACTTTCTTTTTCCTGCAAGAGTCGGAGTTGCTGCTTGATAGTTCATGGTGTGTTTGCATTGCGGACATCTAAGAAGAAGCATGATCATCATCCTCGTTTTTTTCCTTTTTCTCTTTTGGATGCAAAATTTCTTCTACTCGCTTATCGACTTCATCATCAGACGTTTCTTTTTTTTCTTCAGAGTCTTTAGATTCTTCATGATCTTGCTCTGCTTCAGTATCTTCTTTATTTTTTTCTTCATCCTGAGAATCATGATCATCATTCATCTCTTCACTCGGTTCTGCTTCGGATCTCTCTTCGCTTTTCCCTTCTGAAACGTCTTCTTTTTCCTCTTCAATGACATCTGGTTTCTCTTCTTCAGATTCATACACTTCAACTTCCTTAAATGATTCTTCATCTTCTTTTGGAATTTCTTGTTCTTCGTGTTCAAATTTCTTGGATTCATCAGCGTAAGTCTCCAATTTAATCGGATCACCTTTGTCAGAAAGTAAATCAACTTCTTTCTCTTCCTGTGCTTTCTTTCCCGCATCTACTGCTTGTTTTTTCTGCCCTTCCTGAATTTTCTTGATATCTTCTTCTTTTTGCTCGATGACTTTTGCAATGTCTTCAAAAGAAGAGAATGTTTCTTTTAACTTCTCTGGCGGTAAATCAAAATACTCAAAGAATTTCTGTGTTAATTTAATGAGTCTTGTTCGTCCATACTTCGTTCGCGTAATATAACCAGAGTCCTCAAGAAGCATGAGATGATCATAGGCTTTATTTGTTCGAATATTAATCAGATCAGATTGTTTGATAGGATAACGAAACGCAATGACGGCAAGAGTTTCCAATACTGTTTTCGGTAATTCTGTTTCCGCAATGATTTTGCTTACGAGCGGCAAAAATTCTTCCTTTACGGCTAATTTCCAGAATCTCCCTTCTTCAAGAACACGGAACGAGCCTCCACGCGCATCATAGTCCGTTTTCAATTCGTGCAATCCCGCTAAGACGTCCTCTTCTTTCAACCGACAGAGCTTCATCAGCTCCTCAATACTCATTCGTTTTCCCGACGAGAATAATAACGCCTCAATCTTTTCCTTGTTTCCCATGAACCAATGTATACGTTTCTCCCTCTTTTTTAATCTTGTTGTTTTTTTCTAAATCATCAAGAAAGAATTGAATCTCTTCTTTTCCAATTTTAAGAAGATTCGACAAGTCCTCGCCAGAAAAAGCGCGATTAACAAGTACGATCATGATCGTGTTCTCAATCATTGTTTTCAAATTTGTTTTCAAAAAATCAATTTCAGCCGCTCTGTTTTTCGCAACCATGTCCACCATATGTAATTTTGATTGAAGATCATTGAAGAAGAGATTGGTATCCCGAAGAGTAAAAGTCAGCACTTCTGGTTTCAGAATATCGATCGATGCAGGCATATAATCAAAACAAAATGCAATCAGCTGATGAACATTTTTCACCACGAGCTCCAATTCAACAAAGGTAGACCAGAACTTCCCTTTCTCGATACTATCTGCAAAGGTTTCTCGGAGAACAACAAAGTCTCCATTATTTTTGATATCATTAACATAACCATGAATCGCTTGGTCGACGTACTCTTTTGGTTTTCCTACCACTTCAATAAGGGCAAGGAAACGTATATGGTGTTCATCCATGGATAAAGGACTTCTTTTTCTTTTTAAAAATGTATCGCAGAAAGCTTTTCTTTTACTATCTTCTAATAGTAGTAAACCTTTTAATACCCTTTCCTTGTGTTATTCTTAATTGGGAGGTGGTAGTGCGTGTTTGATTTTCTCAGTAAAAAGAAGAAGCTTGATGACATTGAGTTGCCTCCTCTTCCTGAACTACCTGATTTTCCTGATGAAATTCCCAGTATAAAATCGATGGAGGACGAATCAAAAAGAGATGATATGCCTCCCATGCCGCCGCCATTACTCGAAACTCCCATCACCATTCCAAAATTTTCTGGATCATCACCGATGAGAGATACTCCTCCCGACGTGCCGGTGCAGCGAAGTATCCCAAAATCAAACAGGGGAGTATTCATAAACGTTGAATCCTTCAAAGGGCTGCTCAACGATCTTGATACTATTCGTGACGATCTCAAAGAGTATCAAAAAGATATTGAATCATTTGAAGTAACGAGAGAAGATCAAGAAAAGATGTTTGACAAATGGCAAAAATCAATGCATGATGTGCAGAAAAAATTAATTTCGACAGAGAAAACATTATTCAATGGGTGGAACAATGAATGATATGAATATACCGATGTATGTAAAAGTTAATGATTACAAAGAAGTTGTTTCGACTATCGATGCCATTAAGGCAAAGCTCCAAGAGGCGAGACAGACATTAAACCGTCTTAAGGAACTTAAA
>JAHFLI010000110.1 GCA_023255615.1 Candidatus Woesearchaeota archaeon | reverse complement strand
TTCTTTCTTTGGATTTCATTTGTTTAGCGACGTTTGGAATCTGAGGGTTCTTCGGAACCCTCTTATATTACTTTATTTAGTATAACTATGTAAAGTAATAATAGTATATAAACCTTTCTGTTGTAAAGTAACCACTAATAAAGTAATACTATAATTAGTAAAGTTTATAAAACCAAAGGAATACTAATAGTTTATGCCAGAGATAGAAATTAAGGTTAAAGGTTATAGATGTAATAATTGTGGATATGAATGGTTACCTCGTTCTTCAAAAGAGAAACCATTAATTTGTCCAAAATGTAAGTCTGCAAGATGGGACAAAGAACCTAAAAAGAAAAAATAAATTTTTTACTTATTTAAGTCCCGCAGATGCAACAATGCACACATCTGACTATACTGTTGTCCTTGTTGCAGAGGAAATGACTGAAAGAGTGTTAATGGGGTCCAACTTATTGGACGAAGTTGCAAAATTAGTTCCGACCCACATGGAGGCTATCCGGTTAGACGAGTCGATGTTTATGGGTTTGAAGTGGAAGGAAGCTTATTCAGTCAAGGATTTTATTCGAGACAACATCAAGATCGTGTCGCGTGATCTGAATCTTCTTTAGAAAAAATATTTTTAACATCTTCTCGGTAATATTTTGCAATGAAGTATATTCCAACAATAAACATAATGGCCGATAAATATTGCCCCATGCTCAATCCCAACCATCTTGAATCTTCTCGCAAGAAATCAGTAAAGAATCGTCCAATGCCAAGCAAAACGAGAAACATAAAAAAGGTAAATCCTTCTTTGATTTGTTTTCGGTACATATAGACCAGAATTAATCCTGCAATAAATCGTCCAATAAATCCATAGATTTGCACGGGATGTCTACAATCAGGTCCTGCCGCGGGAAAAACAACACACCATGGTACGTTTGTTACCGTGCCCCATAATTCCCCGTTGATAAAATTTGCAATTCTGCCAAATGCCAATGCAAATGTGGCGACTAAAATCGTCGGTTCACCTGCGTTCCAGAAGGAAATGTTATGTTTTTTTGCAAACAAATAATTTGCTATAATTAATCCTGTTAATCCACCATGAAAGGACATGCCGCCTTGCCAGATTTTGAAAATGTTTAACGGATTTGAAAGATAATATCCAGGTTCCCAAAGAAGTTCTCCCAGACGAGAACCCACAATGGTTCCTATCATCATATACAATAACAAATTTTCAACATCTTCCTTGCTTAATTTCAATGTTCCTTTTTTTCTCAAATATTCATAGACTACATATGTTGCAATAAATCCAAGAACATACACTAATCCGTAATATCGGATTTCTAACGGACCGATATGAACTAAGACCGGATTGAGATTGTTTATCCACATGAGAGAGCCTCAAAATACTTTTTTACCAATAACGCATCCCCTTCGATATTGGGAGATTCAGAGATAACAACCCCTTTAATATTAAACTCTTTCCATACTTTGCACAATTCTTTGTAATTCATGTCTGAGTCGGTGAGATTCAGATGATTCTTTTCTCCTTTTTCACCATAATTAATACCGGAAAGATGGATATGCATATTATGAAGACCTCGTTTTCCTAGTGAGGTTTCTACTTTTGTTAAGACTTCTCTAAATTCGTTTGCTGAATTATATTTTCCATTGCTTCGCGCATGCAAATGTGAAAAATCAACGCACGGCATGACGGTTTCGATTTCTTGAGATATATTCAAAATTTCATCTACTGTTCCGAATTGAGTTTGTTTACCTGTCGTTTCTGGTCGAATGAAAATAGTGTTTCCTTCATTATTTAATATGGTCGTTATTTCTTTTATACTTTTGGCGATGCTTTCTGCGACAATCTCTGACGATTGTTTCATATAAAATCCCGCATGAAAACAAACCGACCATGCACCGCACGCATGTGCTATTCTTGCTGCATTGAGAATTCTTTGCTTCGACGCTTCAATTTTTTCTTTTTCTAATGAGAATAAATTGATGTAATATTGACCGTGGCAAGTTAAGACAACATTGTTTTTCTCTGCAATTTCTTTTATCGTCGGTGCTTTTTCTTTTGAAATATTTACGCTGTGCACAAATTCTAATTCCATTGCATCGAGATCTAATGCTCTGACGTGCGCAATTCCTTTTTCTGTTGTTCCTGCGATACATGATGCAGGAATTCCTGCGGTGCCAAAAAGAAGTTTGGAGATCATATTTGGTAAAATGTTCTCATTCTATTAAAATGTTAGTATACTAACTGAATCTATATATACCATCGTATAATCCAAGGTTCCATGGTTGGTGGTCTTGAAGCGCGATTGGAGTTATCTCCTGGAATAGGGAAAAATGATGCTATATTGGAAACATCAGCCTATTTGACTCAGCGTCTTACTGCTTTGAGAGACACCATTGGATCATCTGAATATACTCCAACACAAGTGAGTACTGAGCTTGTTGATGTATACCGAGATGCCGCTAGAAAAGTATTTTCATATTGTTTAGCCTCTGTAAGTTCTGATTGTAAAGAAGGACATTTTAATGGAGCTTTAGTATTTATTGGAGGTTATGCAAGGGGCGATCCTTCATTTGGTTCGGATCTTGATTTGCGATTCCTTCATCGGGAACCTGAAGAAAAATTAGATAAGTATACTTTGAACGTCATAAAGTTATTTAATGAGGTTATATCTGAGATTTATTCCCGCACTGCAAAAAAAGTCTTTAAGGGAAAAGGGCATGATTTTATTGTCATAGCAAATAGTTTTGATCTTGCTGAACTGACTGAGCCGCAACAGAAAAGATCATATCTTGTCACCAGGTTTATTGCCGGAGAAGAAGATGTGGCGACTGCTTTTAGCGACAATTTCATATCATCTCGTGACAAAATCACGATGGTCAAGGAAATTTTTGAGCGGTATGATCGAGTAAAACCAGTGGCTGATGATGTGCCGATTGATTTGAAAGATTCTATTGGGGGGACTCGTGATCACAATATAACTGATTGGCTTCATCGAATGTTTCATGGAGGGACAAGTGAATCTCATATTACTGCGATGCTGAGTGAGGGAGTATTAACTGCTCAACAGGAAGCGGAATATACCCGTGCACTTACATTACTTCGGGGAGTAAAGGATCTTGTTCACAAAGGATATTCCGTTGGAGTATTTGATGATAAATTGGGCATGAATGCTATTACTCAAGAACGTGCTGAATATCTTACTCAATTTCCATTTATGTATCAAGTTCAATCATATTTGAGGGGAGAAGATTGTGGAATCAGCAGAATTTCAGAAGAAAATATAATGAATGCTGTACGTCATGCTATGGGCGTCGTCTCTCGCACTACAAGAATTATCGTTAATCATTATTATGAAAACAAACCGATTGTTTTTGATAAATTTAGAATTAAAAAGAACAAACTGTATTTACCAGATGACGAGCTTGATGTGGGGAAAGCAATGGCGGCATTGTCACTTGCATCAACCTATGGTTTTACTATTAGCTCAAGTTTATATCGGAGTCTGGGAAAATTTGCTCAGCATTTTGTTGTTGATGATAAGCAGAGTGGTGCGGTGGCACATTCATTTGCTTCTCTATTCTTGGGAAAATCAGTCTCTCTCGCCACAGATACTATGGTAAATTCTGGTCTCCTTTATGCATATTTTCCTGATGCTCGGGAAGGATTTACATATAGTAATGATGGGAAACGAAAGAGAAAATTACCCCATGAAAAAACTGTGGTTCGGCAAGCGTTAGATGGAATTATTCAATTAGAGAGACTTAGAGATCATGATGAAAAAGATACCGATATTTTTATGAGGGAACTTAAAAGATTGTATCGAGATCTTGGAGACTGTTCTTCTGATATTTTTTTGGCTCTTCTCTTTCATGATATTGGTGTATCGACTTCGACTAAATACGAGAGACATCCTCAAAAAAGCAAAGAAAAATTTAGGCGTTTTGCGTATGCAAATGGATTACAAGAAGTAGGTATTGATGTTGATCGAGTAGGAAAACTTATCGAGTGTCATAATCTTTCTTTACAATTCAGCTACGCTTGAAGTCACGGGGAGCTTTGGGGCATTACGAAGCTTGGCAGAACGTATTGGCTCAGTGGAAGTTCTTGATCAACTTTATTTATACACTTCTGCAGACACCTTGGCAAAATTTGAATATTCGCGAGCTCGGGCAGATCTCCATCAGGTTACTTCTCTCTATCACAATCTTCGACTCGTGCTTAAAGAAGACATTCAAACGGAAGAAGATTTTGCGCGGAAAAAAGGAGATCTTTTAACTAGCAAAGGCAAAGATGAACGAATGGAATCTTTTTTAGCGGATCCCGATTTTGATTTTCTGCTTTCATTAGATCCTCATGATCAGCGGACATTTACAAATGCATTAAGGTACCTACACAAAGGCGGAGTACGTGTAGATGTTTCTCAACAATTAGTTCCGGGATCTTCACTTATCACTATCATTGCAGATGATAGGGTAGGAATGTTGGCAGATATTACTTCTGTTTTAT